>QHXL01000144.1:0-6992 GCA_003222935.1 Acidobacteriota bacterium | reverse complement strand
CAACCCTCCAACATTCTCCTATCTAAAGGCAACGAAGCTGGAACTCGCGGCCAGCCCTGGGATATCAGTCAGTTTCATGGTCTATCCTGATCCGATCACCAAGAGTTTCGCATTTGCCGAAAAACCGCTCGCAGTGTACGAAGGAGTGACAACCCTTAAGGTGAGATTGAAAGCCGAAAAATCCGCACAGGCAGGATCACAAAACCTTTCCGGTACGCTACAGGTCCAGGCATGTGACGATCAGGTTTGCTATGCGCCTGGAACTTTACCCGTAAGCATTCCGTTGAGTATCAAGTGAAGCGAGTCTGGATCATTGTTGCCGCTGCGTTTGCGATAACCGCCCTGGTCCTTCTACTTCGCAGCAACTACGACTACGCGTTCGTCGCGGCAACGCTGGGCGCTGTTAGTTGGTTTTTGAGCTACCGAGCGCAGATGCGTGACCTGATTGGTCCAGACGAACCTGAGGACGACCTGGATGAAGAGTTCGAAGATGACGACAACAAATAAGCTCCTATTGATAATCTTGTGCGCCTTGCTCTTTTCGAACGCGTCGGTTTACGCGTCAGACGAATCTGATGTGCGCGACACAGTTAACCGAGTGTTTGAGCAATTGAAGTCGCACGACTACGGAAGTCTGTACGACGCATTGCCGGGTTCATCACGCAGTCGCATGTCTCGAGATCGTTTTGTGAACGCGTTACAACGAGCGCAGGGCATTTACGAATTGGAGCGACTTGAAGTCGGTACCATAAAAGTCACCGGTAATTTAGCAGTGGTCGATACGGTGTTGTACGGCAGCGTGACTGTTCCGGTTCAAGCGGAAGGAAAAATCGTAGTTCAACAATACCTGGTGCGCGAAGATGGTAAATGGCGAGTAGCGACGGGCGATCAAGGAACTATCAAAAAGTTCCTCGCGGCCAATCCCGGCTTTGCTAAAGGATTCAAAATTCGGGCGCCGAGAATTTATGTGAAGCAAGGTGACAAGTGGCTTGAGTTCTCTCCCCCGACAAACCGCCCGCGTACCTGAACCTCAACTCAACATGAACTCTTCAAACGACAACTGCGCATCATCGACGGTTTCGGTGTATTCACCGTGACGAACTCTATAGCGTGGGACCTCGAGCGCTTCCCGAACCGCATCAAGGTGAAAGCGAATAATGTGAGGCGTGAGTCGAACAGACGGAATGCGACGTCGTTGCGCTAAACGTCGCACCGTCGTCTCACTCACCTGAAGTATTTTTGCGAGTTGTTTAGCTGTTAGAAACTCTTCGCGCTCTTCCATAAGGCGTCCTCAATACTCGTATTCGGTATCCTAACGCAAGGAAAATACGATCTCAAATTTCAGATTTCTGAATGTCCGATATGCTTTAGCTTGTCGTGACGATCAAGGAAGCTTCTAAAGAACGGCACGACAAGCTAAAGCATATCTTACATATGAGATCTGAAATTTGAGATTAAGGCTTTGCCGGCGGCGCAAGTGACAGCGCTACTCGATAGATAGCCGCTCCGTCGATTTCAACGTCTTTGCTGACTTCGGTGCCCTCAACTTTCACAGTGACCCGATACTTCGCTACGTCCGGAGCCAGTCGAAATGCAAATGAGCCGGTTTCCGTGGTGAGACGGCTATCGATCTTTTTAGTTGAACCATCAGTATCAACCTTCAGTAATTCTACCTTCGCATTTGGCACACTGCGGTCAGCCGCATTGAAGACGCTTCCCCGGACAAATGCTATCGCACCTTCGTCGATTGTGAGAAAAAGACGCTCACCCACTGATCTAGTCTTACCCGCTTTAACTTCGATGTTTTCCAGCGTGCCAATGCTCAAACCTGGCTTACGAAGAGTCAAACCGTAGACGCCTGGAGGTAATCGGCTGACGGTAAAGTCTCCACCCTTCTCGGTTGTAACACTGGTAACTTCGCGACCCTTATGCCACTCGGAGAGCCTGTTTCGACCCTGACTCTTCCCTTGATGCTGCCGGTTGTCTTGTCCTGGGGATAGGCAAAACCAGCGGTGAGCAGTAATAGAAAAAGCGAGACGAAAACTTTCTTGAATCTCACGTCGGCACCTCCACGTAATAAGTTGAGTTGAAGCGAACGGGAATGATAGCAGACCTTCCGGCTAAGTTCGCCTCTGGAACAAAAGGGTTGATGCTCAAAATCCAGTAGCTGTTGTCTTTTTTGCCCGTCTAGTCAGAAGAATTTCAGGTACGTATAATCACCGCGAACGGCTAAAGGAAATGTTGTTAATGTTCACGAATCCAGGGGCAGCTCGGAGTTCTTTCCTTCTCATCGTTTTGCTAACACTCGCCGTAGCTGTGCCCTGTCTTCCCCAGGATGTTCCGGCGACGCAAAGACCACGCAAAGTCTTCTCAAAAGAACAAGAGCCCGAAGACGTACTTCGCATAGATACGGATCTCGTCTCGGTTGACGTAACCGCAATCAACGCCCAGGGTATTCCTGTTAAGAACCTTCGTCAGGAAGACTTCAAGGTCTTCTCAGATGGAGTCGAACAACCGGTCTCTTTCTTTCAAATCGAAAAACGAGAAGGTGAGCTGCGTCCGCTGGCAATAGTCTTTGCGCTGGACGTGTCGGGCAGCATGACCAGCGAAGAGATGAACCGCGTGCGCATGGCGCTTCGACTCTTTTCCGGCCAGTTGGCACAGCATCCAGTCGTCTACGCAGTGATGACTTTTGGCATGCGCGTTAAGACTATTCAGAAGTTTACTAAGGATCCCGAGAAGCTCGACCAGTCAATAGAACGTCTTGTCCGAGATGCGCCTGAGGGTCTTTCGACCCACACTTACGACGCCGTTGACGACGCTATTCGACTGCTCGTCAAAAGTGCCCCCAGGACGAAGGAGCGTCGTTTGATGAAACGGGCCGTCCTTGTCGTAACAGATGGTTTTCCCGCGGGAGATACAGTTGCGCCACAAACGGTTATTGAACGGGCAAACGCGGCCGATGTGAGTATCTTTGCGGTGACGCTGCCGTCATACTCACGCATGATGGCGTCTTCGTCGCAAAAACCTTTACCGACACCGTTGGATGTTAGTGGGTTAACTGAGTTTACTGGCGGCAGAAATGTCTACGCGAACGAAAATGATTATGGCCCGTTGTTCCGCTCGATTGCAGAGGAAGTCACTTCATCGTATGTGTTGGCTTTTTATCCACCCGAGGAAAAACGGCATGATGGGAAGGTTCACACGATTCGGGTTGAGGGACCAAATGGCCTAACGCTTAGACAGAGCCGGGCTGAATACAAGACGATCGCGAAACCATAGAATTAGAAAAACGGCCGACGCAGTTTAGGATCAGTGGTGAATCAACCTAAATGCTGTCTGCCGTTTTTCGGTAACTAATTGGTTACTTAGTGCTAATTCAGTATTCGTCCTCATCGTCGTCGTCGTCGAGAGTCTCCTCCTCGACTATATCCAATTCGACTGGATCGAGTCCGACGATTTCCAAGTTGGTCCCACATTCTTCGCATGACACCATTTCGCCCTTATCGGTGTCCATATCAACGTGGACATCAGCATCGCATTCAGGGCAGGTTCCGGTTGGCACTGTTTCTTCCTCCCACGAGTCGTAATTGTAGGCAGTGGTACCCCAAACCTGAGGAGAGCCCCTACCTTTCTAGCGTTGAAGCAATCTAACCGTCACTGCCGGAATTTGCAATACTCTTTTTCCACGAACTGTACGGCATCGATCATTCGTGACAGCGGCTCAACTTCGTCTAAACTCAACGCAGGTAAAAGTACTAAACTCAGGGCACACGGCCTACGTATTGCTACAGTGATCAGGCGTAAAATGGGTGGGCCACAAATCAGTTTAGATGTACTCTTAATGAGACCTGGACGGCACCGTTGATAATTCTGAGGCGCTTCTTGGGATGCAATGATCAGCATTCGATTGGAGCATTGAATCTCACCAGGATTGGAGAAATATGTTTTCCAATATGGCCATGATCAGAAGAATGAAAGTTCTAAACTTTCTGCTGTCAGTGTTCCTGCTTTCGACGCCGGTTGAAATCCTCGCTCAACAGAAGCGGCAGACACCAAAACCACCCTCGCGTCGAAGCACTCCTGCTCCCAAGCCGGTTGAAACTCCGACGTTCGATACCCTCCTGGCGTCTGATTGCTACAAGATCTATGTCGAGGCTCGCGGCGTTGGTCAGTTGATTCGTTCAGATTCGGTGAATGAGTTGTTGGAGCCGGTAATGAAGCTGGCGGCCCCGCCCAAAGAATTCAAGACCCTGGTAAAGTGGCTCAATACTAATGCTGATGAAGTTCTGACGTCGCGAATGCTGGTAGCGACGTGGGCTACAGCCAAGGATGTTCCGGAAGCTGTCATTGCGATTGAGTTTGATTCGGCTGAGGCGGCGGCGAAGTTCGCACCACGACTAAACTCCTTTTTACCAAAGGTTCTGCCCACCCCTACCCCTGAGCCTTCAACTTCTGCAAAGGACACTACAAAGAATTCGGACGTCCCGGCCGATAAGGCTGCGATAAGTGGACCACCTAAACCGTCCTATTATCTGAAGCAGCTAGGTTCTCTCATTGTCATAACGCCCACACCATTAACCTTGAAAAACCTGCGTCCCGCCGGCAGCAAGCTTTTAAGTGAGGACCAGAATTTTAAAGTTGCGCGCAATCGGTTCACCTCAGAGCAACTCTTTGTTTACGTCGATATAAGTGAAATCGAAAAGGAAGATCAAGAACGACAAAACGAATTCAGGGAAGAACGACAACGAGCAGAAGAAGAGAAAAAAGAGGCAGAACCGATCCCCGAGCCGGTCGCCACTCCGGAAGAAGAAAAGCCTCCCGTGGAAATGACCCGGACGGAAACAACTGTGGAGCTCACGCAAAAACCCGATCCACTAACCGTCGCCCTGGGATCGTTAACCAATACCTTCTTTATGGGCCAGGGGAAATGGCCGCAGGGCATCGGGGCCGGCATCAGCCTCGAAAACGAGTCTCTGGAGATCCGGGCTTTGATGATCTCGGCTCCCGGGGAGAAGGCAGATGTAATTCCCATATTTCCTTTCTTGATTCCTGCCGCGCCAATAGTTCCGAATTCACCTTCCATACTTCCAGCGGACACCGAATTGTTAGTAACAGCATCCTTGGACTTTGCTCAGATGTATGCAGGAATGTCGAAGCGACCTTTTTTACAACCTGACAACGACATGCAGACCGTCAGCTCGGAGGAGATTGGACCATTCGCAGAACTCGAAAAGAAACTCAACATCAAGATCAAAGATGATTTACTACCGCTCTTAGGATCTGAGTTGGTGGTGAGCATGCCGGTAAAAATGCTTGACGACGGTCCCCGTCCTACGCCAACTGCTGACACGAGTGCTCCAGATCCCCAGAACAAAGATCAGAAGCCCGCCGCTCCAAGTGTGGTTGTGGCACTTGCCTTACGCGACAAAGAAGGAATGCGTGCGCTCCTTCCGAGGATCGTCGAGGGATTGGGCTTTAAGGGCGCCTCGGTCATGGCACAAACTCAACGGCGCGAAGACACCGAAATGGTCTCATACGGAAATGCCTTAGCCTATGCATTCATCCAAAACTTCCTCGTCGTCTCCGCCGATCCGGCATCAATACGCCACGTAGTCGATTCATATTTGAAACACGAAACGCTCTCATCCGATCAGCAATTCAGAAACTACACTCGCTGGCAACCGCGACAACTCCAGGCCCAGGTGTATTTGTCGCCTGCATTAATGGAAAGCTATAAGACATGGGCCACCGATCCAGGTACGCTTCTTAGCGATCAAACTCGGGAATTCCTGTCGCGCGTCGGTGCTGTCTCGCAGTCAGTAACTTATTCACTCTCGAACGATGGACTGGGAGCGTTACACGAACTTCATGTTCCGAAAAGTCTAGTATTAATGGCGGTTGCCGGAATCTCGGAAGGATCTAATCCTTCGCCCCTGGTGAGTAACGAAAGAGCGGCTATGGGCACGTTATATCAAATTGCCGGGGCCCAGAATCAATTTAAGGCGGGAAAAGGCGCTGGAGGCTTTGGGTCCGTCGAGGATCTTGTGACTGAAGGCTTTCTAGAGAAAGAGATGGTGGAAGGACACGGTTACAAGATTGAAGTCACTGCCATCAATAACAAGTTCACCGTCACAGCTACCCCACTCGAGTATGGGAAAACCGGAAGGACTTCCTACTTTATGGATGAATCAATGGTCCTGCGGGGCGGAGATCATGGGGGCAGCACAGCCAGCGTATCCGACAGGCCGATTCAATAGATTCGAATTCTCGTTTTACCTGCGGCGCAAGTTCTCGATCTTCAGTGGCTCGACTGGTTCCGCCAGTTCAAAACCAAACACGCGCGAGTAGAAATAAAGTTCGCCATCCAGGGCACGCTTGATGTTCTTAGCTTGTCTGAATCCATGCTGCTCACCTTCGAAAGCAACATAAGCCACCGGAATTCCCTTCGCCTTTATCGCCTCAACCATTTTTACTGCCTGGTCCGGTGGGACCACTTTGTCTTCAAGCCCCTGGAAAAAGATCACCGGACACGACAGGCGCTCAGTGAAATTAATCGGTGAGCGCTCGACGTAGAGGTCTCGTCGTTTAGGATAAGGGCCGAGTAACCCATCAAGGTAACGCGACTCAAACTTGTGCGTATCTCTCGCCAACGCTTCAGCATCACTAACACCAAAGTGGCTGGCGCCAGCTTTGAAAGTCTTCCTGAAAGTGAGAGCGCAAAGCGTCGTGTACCCTCCAGCACTGCCTCCGGTGATAACGAGTCTCTTAGGATCGACTTCACCTCGATTCGCCAGGAACCGCGCACCGTTTACACAATCATCCACATCAACGATGCCCCACTTCTTATTGAGCCGCTCCCGATACTGTCGACCATAGCCGGTGCTGCCTCCGTAGTTGACGTCGAGTACGGCAAACCCACGACTGGTCCAATATTGAATCATCAAACTCAAGGAGGTAGTCGCCGACGAGGTTGGGCCACCGTGGCTTTT
>QHXL01000143.1:7127-12157 GCA_003222935.1 Acidobacteriota bacterium | reverse complement strand
TGGCATACAGTCCGCAATCCCTCGCGGGCACCTTGAAAGACAGTGCGCTCCCTTAAAACTGCGGATTTGTGATGTTCCTGCCGAACAAGCCATGGAAGCAGTCATAGAATATCTGCCCGGCTTGCCCGAACGAACGAAACACGTGACGGCAGCCGAAAACGAGACACCGCATACGTCGACAGACTACGAGCTGGCGCAAAAATCTGCCCAAGGTGACATGGCGGCTTTTGAGGATTTGTATCAGCGCCACAATCGTCGGGTCTACTCGCTCTGTCTCCGGATGACCGGTAGTGTTTCGGAAGCCGAAGACCTCGCCCAAGAGGTTTTCATCCAGCTGTTTAGAAAAATCGGAAGCTTTAGGGGTGAGTCAGCCTTTACGACCTGGTTGCACCGTCTTACGGTTAATCAGGTGCTCATGCACTTTCGCAAACGCGGCGTACGCATGGAGCAGACGACCGAAGACGGCGAAACGCCAATTCAGATCGTCAAGGGCACTGAAAACCCAAATTCGATGCCGGTAGTTGACCGCATCGCTTTGGACAAGGCAATCGCGCAATTGCCGCCGGGATATCGAACCGTTTTTACCCTTCACGACATCGAAGGGCACGAGCACGAAGAGATCGCAAGGATGTGTGGGTGCTCAGTTGGAACGTCCAAGTCGCAATTACATAAAGCAAGAATGAAATTGCGAGGGTTATTGAGGCAACAGAACGTCAAGGAATAGCCTCGAACAATAAGGAGCCACTCAATTACCGTTCGGCTCCGGGTAAGTCTTCCCAAGCTTGAAGAAAAGTGAATTGTTCTGTCTTCCCGCGATTTAGTAATATTCGCCCGCTCATGCGGCAGAACAGGTGAGAGAAATGAACTGCGAGAAATGCCAGGAACTCATCCACGACCTGATCGACGGCGCGCTCAGCCGTAGCGATGAGTTGCTATTGAATACGCACCTGCAAGAGTGTTTGGATTGCGAAAACGTTCGTCAGGATCTGTCGTCGATATTGACTTATTGCCAAACGCATCGTGGTGAATACGAAGCGCCTGCAAATCCGCAAGCAATGTGGCTGCGGATACGCAATGTCGTAGAAGCGGAGCATCCTGCTCCACAGATCGCTAGAACCAGGTCGTTTCTGAACGGATTTTTCGGACGTAGCTGGGAGTTGTCGTTTCCTCAGCTTGCTGCATTTACAGCTGCTGTAGTTTTGTGTGTCTCGTTGATTACTGTAGTGGGTCTGCGACGTTGGGGAACTGGACCACTTGAGACAACTCGTCAGTTTGAAGCGTCAAACGTTAACGACCGCGTATGGCAGCGACAACAGGTTATTAACTATTGGAATCAACGCATCGAGTTGAATAAGGTACGTTGGAGTGCAGAGATGCGCGCAACCTTTGATCGCAACCTGCAAGTGATTGACCAGGCTGTCAGTCAATCGCTAAATGAACTGAACCGCAATCCCCATGATGAGATTTCTGAGCAGATGCTCAACGAATCGTTGAACGACAAGCTTGCGCTCCTGAAAGAGTTTTCAGACCTGTGATGCGCGAGATTGGTTTCTGGAAAAGCCCCACACCGATGAAATTGAGCTATCTAATTCTGCGTCCGCTTGCTCGCGCCGGTCTGTACGCTCTACCTGCGGTAATGGTGATCAGTTGTTTGGTGCCTGGCCAGTGCCACGCACAGCAAAAGATGTCGAAGCGTTACCCCGCTGGCAAAAACGTTCGCATCTCTTTGAAAAATATTTCCGGAACGATCGTCGTCGAATCCTGGAAGAAAGATGAGATAAGACTTTCAGCCACGATCGAATCACCGAATGCGCATGTAGTTCCGAAACAGGTCGATGAGAACCTGGTCGTCGATGTGATGAACGACAATCGCGGACGTGGCGATGTCGGTGATGTGAACTTCAAACTACAAGTGCCTGTTGACTCTTCGGTCGATCTAGAAACTCGTCGCGGAAACATCTACGTTTCGAATTTACGAAGTGGTTCCGACCGCGCACATGTTTCATCGGAAGGTGACATCGAACTTTCCAACATCAATGCGTCGCAGGTAGTCGCGCAAAACACGATCGGCAATATCTTTTTCGATGGTGAGTTCGCAGGTGGCGGCACTTATGAATTCAAGTCGACCAAAGGGGACATTACGATTCGGATTCCGGGTAACTCTGCGTTTCGTTTGGTTGCGGCTTCGCCAGCTAAGAAAATTGCGCTTGGTGACTTCTGGAATAATGGATTTAGGACACAGGATGGACGAAAGTATGTAGGCGATGTCGGTGATGGACGTTCGTCAGTGTCGGTTACAAATTTTAGTGGGCAAATTACGTTCTTGAGAAAGTAAAGGACGTTGATTTGTTGGTTGTGAAAGGACGCCCTGGTGGCGTCCTTTTTTTATATATCCATAGATTGCTCAGGTTTGGAAAAACGTAACCTTAGAGATTCATTAACCTGGGAACATCTGCGTAATCGGTGGATGATCTTTTTCGGTTCTTGATGGTTCGGCTAGTGTATTCTCGCTTCGCAGTGAACTGAACATATGGCATCAATACTAAAACTTAGCTTGTCGACCGCTTGCGCGCTCGCCTTGCTCTTTTCTTTACCCAGCGCCGCTTCCAGCACATCTCAAAAAGCCAAAACGCCAACGACTCCAATTAGTCTGTTGAAACGTACAGCCACTAGAACCGAGACAAGACGTCTCGGTTACGGAGGCACGGTAACAATTCTTGGAGCGCCAAAGGGATCAGTTACCGTTGAAGGATGGTCGCGGAATGAAATTGCCCTAACTGCTGAGCTTGAGTGGCAGGCTGAAACTGAAGCAGACTTCGACTTACTCGCACCAATCAATAACTTTGCCTTTGATGACGACACCGATCACATTCGTATCCTAACGACCGGCACGCACGACCGGGTGTTCATGAAGAAGTTCAAAAACTTTCCCAAGCGTCTCCTGAACTTACCCTGGAAGATTGACTACAAGCTTCGTGTACCAGCATCCACCGACGTCGAGATTGACACAGGTCATGGACCAGTTTCGTTGTCCGGCGTTGAGGGCGCACTGAGAGTTAACGCAACTGAAAGTGAAGCATCGATCACGCTTACCGGGGGAACTGTCTCAGTAACGATTGCTGCGGGAAATGTAAACCTATCAATTCCAGTGCGTAGCTGGCGCGGCGCCGGGGCTGAGGTGCGAATTGCTGCTGGAATCTTGAACGTTGATTTACCTGCTGGTTTCAACGGCGACATCGACGCTGATGTTTTACGCGCAGGAAGGATTGTGAACACTTACGAAGGACTGGACACACGCGAGAAGCCGGGAATCACCGAACGGACCATACGTGCGCGCGCTGGAGCAGGTGGAGCTTTCTTCAGATTCACAGTTGGCGATGGCGTGATCGGGATTAAGAAGATTGGTCAAGTTAGTGGGCCGTAAGACAAGACAATGTCCGTCGTGCTTTGTGCTTGGTACTTTGTCCGTCTAGAATGTCCGCTCGTTTTTCCAAGTACAAAGCTCAAAGCACAAAGTTCATTCATTCATGAGCATCAAATCAGATAAATGGATTCGGCGGATGGCCGCCGAGCACGGAATGATCGAGCCTTTCGAGGCCGGTCAAGTGAAAGAGGTCGACGGCCGGAGGATCGTGTCGTACGGCACTTCGAGCTACGGTTACGACATCCGTTGCTCCAACGAATTCAAACTCTTCACCAACATCAACAGCACGATCGTCGATCCTAAAGAGTTTGACGAGAAGAACTTTGTTGACGTGCAAGGTGACTCGGTAATCATCCCGCCAAACAGTTTCGCGTTAGCACGCACGGTTGAGTACTTTCGCATACCGCGCAACGTTCTGACAGTTTGTCTCGGCAAGAGCACCTACGCGCGTTGCGGCATTCTCGTCAACGTCACACCATTCGAACCCGAGTGGGAAGGTTACGTCACACTTGAGTTCTCAAACACCACACCTCTACCCGCGAAAATTTACGCTAATGAAGGTGTTGCGCAGGTAATCTTCTTCGAGTCGGATGAAGTTTGCGAGACGTCGTATAAAGATCGCGGTGGTAAGTATCAAGGGCAACGAGGTGTGACTCTGCCTAAGATGTGAAGTGAGTAACTTCAGTCTGTGGATGAACGCCTCCGTGTTCCTAAAGTTCAAGGGTCCCAAACTTATACAAACTGAACCAACTAATATATGAACGGTGAATCGATTCTGAAGTTCAAGCGGCTCGATGAGCGAGCGATTTTGCCAACGCGTGGGAGTGCGGCTTCAGCGGGATTAGACATCTATTCAATCGAGGAAATAACCATTCCGCCACGCCAAAGGATACTCGCGCGAACTGGACTGGCGGTGGCGGTGCCAATTGGTTTCTACGGTCGTGTTGCACCTCGATCTGGCCTGGCGGTGAAGAATGGGCTGGATGTGTTGGCCGGTGTTGTTGACTCTGACTATCGCGGGGAACTTTGCTGCGCGCTTTTAAATACCGGCGATGAGACGCTGACCCTGCCGGGTGGAAGTCGCCTGTGTCAGTTCATCATTGAACAGATAATCACACCTGCACCAGCTTGGGCTGAGGACCTCGATGAAACGGCGCGTGGGGCGGGCGGCTTTGGTTCGACCGGTTGAATGTCCGATATGCTTTAGCTTGTCGTGACGTTCGCAGGATATCGCCTTACCATGCTTATTTGGATCCTCACGACAAGCTGAAGCATATCGGACATTTCCTCACACGTTTTCCTTCATTTCCCGCAAGATTTTCGCAATATTCTGTTAGCTCCTAAAACCGAACAAACTTGTTTTCCATGTGTCTGATGCTGATTCAGTCAATCAGCGTTTGCACTCCGCTAATCCAACAATCCCCAACAGTTAAGCCATTCAGCGAAAACTCTAGGCGCTGGCACGAGGTTTGAGAGTGTCTGTGACGGGGAACTATCTTTGGAGGAGAAGAGAATGAGAAAAATCAGTAAGACAATATTCACAGCGCTGTTGCTCTTGGTAGCGTCTATTGGCGTTACCCAGTCGAGCATGGCCCAGTACAGCGCA
>QHXL01000143.1:3359-7048 GCA_003222935.1 Acidobacteriota bacterium | reverse complement strand
ATCGTGTGAACGAACTCAATAGTCTGATTGCTAACTTCGATGCTGCTGTTGTGCAACTTGATAGGCGTCTGAGTACTCGTCGCGCAAGTTCTGCCGACGCCAGGCTCGTGCTCGATCGAGCGACTACGATCGATAACTTTTTTGTGAACGCTCGAATTGGAGCTGGCACCCAACGCGATTGGCAGACGTTGAGAAGTGACCTGGACCAACTCGCAACCGCGTACAATCTCAACTGGCAATGGAATTCAGGAGGTTCGACCGGGTCCAACTCGAACCTCAGCGACGTTCAATTGCGCCAGTTGATTCGACGGATTGATACTGAAACCACTACTTTCAGCCGCGCTCTGCGGTTGGATTTGAACCGGCGTAATGTCAACGATCGTTACTCAGTTGATCAAGTGCGTCAGCAACTGACCACTTATGAGAATGCAGTGGTCCAACTGCGAAATCGCACCTCGCGACAATTAACTTCCACTGAAGTAAATGCCTTGTTGCAGAGTGCTTCTTTTCTCAACAACTTCGTTTCAGATCGACAGTTGTCATATCAATCGGAAACCGGTTGGACGACATTGCGATCGGATCTCGAGCGCTTGGCGAGCGGGTTCAACGTTGCCTGGAATTGGTCAACTAATACGGATGGGTATCCCAACCAGGGTGGTTACCCGGGTCGTGCTGATTTGACCGGCACTTTCCGGATTAGCTCGAGTCAGAGCGACGACGCGCGACGAGCAGTTGATAATGCTACACGAAATTTGTCGATGGCAGAGCGACAGCGAGTCTACGATTCACTTTTGCGTCGTTTAGATCCACCGCAGATGTTGGCGATTGATCGACGCGGCACTTCAGTGACCATCGCGTCGACGCGTGCGCCGCAGATATCTTTTGTGGCTGACGGTCGTGAGCATGTTGAGACAACCCAAAGTGGTAGAACGATCAGGGTTCGTGCTCAATTATCAGGTGACCAATTAAGTATCTCGCGTTCAGGGGATCGTGCTGACGATTTCAATGTGAACTTCGACCTGGTAGACGGTGGTCGCCGCCTGCTTGTTACTCGCACGCTCTACAGCGATCGGATTTCACAGCCCGTGACGGTCAAGTCTTACTATGATCGAACTTCGGATGTAGCACAGTTGAATGTCTACGATACGAATCGTGAGAACTCAACCGGTGGTGGCTATTCTGACGACGTAACCGGCAGTTTTGTCATTCCAAATGGAACTGAGTTGATTGCCGTCCTGGACACTGACTTGTCGACTCAGAACGCTAATGATGGGCAACGCTTCACCATGACAGTTCGATCGCCAGGTCAGTATCAAGGTGCGAGGATCGAAGGTTATGTAGCGGGAGTGAATCGGAGTGGACGAGTGACGGGTCGGTCAGAGATAACTCTCGACTTCGATCGGATTCGCTTGCGGGACGGACGCACTTATCGGTTCGCGGGAATCCTCGAACAAGTCCGCACACCTAACGGCGACGTCGTTCGCGTGGATAACGAAGGAGCCGTGCGCGATAGCGACCAGACAAACAAGACGGTCACGCGAACCGCAATTGGTAGCGCGGTTGGCGCAATCATTGGCGCGATTGCCGGCGGTGGCAAGGGAGCGGCAATTGGCGCGGTCATCGGAGCTGGCGCTGGCGCTGGTTCAGTTTACGTGCAAGGTCGAGACGACCTTGTGCTAACTACAGGTACGGAAGTTACCGTGCGAGCTACTGGTCCAAGAAGCTAAACTCTAAAGGCTAGTTAGGTGAATAAAAGCGGGCGACGATTAATCGTCGCCCGCTTTTGTTTTGGGAAGCGAGCTAAATTTGTAGGGGCGTCCCTCCGTGGGCGCCCCCGGTTCTAACAAAAGCAATGGCCTCGCAACTCGAGGGGCGCCCACGGAGGGACGCCCCTACAAATTTTAGTTCAGCGGTACAGAAACGGGTTGAGGTAAGCGTTCGACAAAGAGAGTTAGTTGCGAACTGCCATCGACTGCCTGCTTGTCGGGCGTTTGAAAGAAGAGAAACCCTTGGCGACTTCGATTAGCCGAGTCGAGCGGCGTTTTGATGTCGAGACCGTAGCTGCCAAAATCGTTTTCAAATTGCTTTTTGAAATTCGGGTTGTAGAGCGTCATTCCATTCGCCTTCATGATTCTCGAGACTGCCTGTTTCGGAGAGAGTAGTTTCCATTCGCGGTTCTGATTGTCCCGCACTCGGAAACGGGCTTTCTTGATTTCAATTGGTATTCCGCTTTGGAAATTCAGCTCGAGACGAACAGCCAGGATTCCCGCTATCGGTAGATTGGCTTCGAATAGCTCCTGAGTGTCGTCGTCTGTAAGTAAAGGCGCTACTCGCAAACTGATGGCGCCCCCATCTACGCTGCGCGCAGCTGAGGGTATTGGCGGAAGTTCAGTTGCGGGCTTTACTTTGAATAGCGAAGTCGAACAGCCGGCAGCTAGAACTGAACATATGAAAAGGGCAAAGAGGGAAGTGAAACGAGGGACCATGCGCGTCAATTTAGCATTGCTACTTGGGATTTCCAATGTCCGATATGCGGCCGTCTTGTCGTGCTGGACAATTTGAACTCAGAAAACTAATTTGGCTCACGACAATAGTTCTTGATGTTGACGACAAGACACGCGCATATCGGACATTCATTCCCAAATTGGAAATCGGCAATCGGCAATGTCGTCGTGTTACTATTCGTCAAAAATGATTAGACCATTTCGAGGTGTTCACCCTCAGATTCACCCTTCTGCTTATGTGGATGAAAGCGCCCAGGTAATTGGCGACGTTCATCTCGGGGAGCAAGCTTCTAGCTGGTGTAACTGCACGGTTCGGGGCGACATCTATCATATCCGTATTGGCGATCGTTCAAACGTTCAAGACAACTCAGTTATTCATGTACGAAATGGAACTCATCCGACGATTCTCGAAGAAGAGGTGACCATCGGACACAGTGTCACGCTGCATGGTTGTTACGTCGAGCGTGGCTGCCTCATAGGCATTAGCGCAATTCTTCTTGATGATGTGCGCATTGGCCAAGACTCGTTGGTTGCGGCCGGATCATTAGTCAGTCCTGGAACGGTGATTCCACCGAGGTCGCTCGTGATGGGTTTCCCGGCAAAAGTGAAACGCGAGTTATCTGACGAAGAAGTGAAAGGGCTTGAAGTGTTTTGGAAAAACCACGTCGAGTACACGCAAGAATACCGTACTGAATCCCAAATATCCGATAAACTTTAGTTTGTCGTGACGTGAGCCATCCATGGTCTAGCTGACATCGCTCGACAAACTGAAGTTTATCGGACATCAAACAAGGAAACGATGAAAATTAACTCACCCATTCTCCTGGCAGCTATCTTCCTTTTAACTGCGAGCACCTCGCTAATTGCGCAAAACAGCGAAGACTCTCAAACGTCGAATCCCAATTCGAGTCGAGCGAAGTTTGTTCTCCCGTTGCCTCAAGGCGACACTCCGTACCGACTCAAGCGGGGCGACAACGAGTTTGGTTTTTGGGCAGGCTTTTCACCCGGAGCAACCACGGTCTTTGGCGGTTTGCATGATGACGAAGCTGACGGCCGCAAGTTTTTTCTAACCGCGTTTCGCTACGGCCGCACTCTCGCTGCCAACGATAGCGTTGCACTCCAATACACACTCGACGCGATACCGGTTGCGGTAGCGACAGGTACGATCGTCTCTCGCACGACCGT
>QHXL01000143.1:1811-3325 GCA_003222935.1 Acidobacteriota bacterium | reverse complement strand
GGTCTGACACCAGCCGCGTTGCAACTGGACTTTGCAAACGGCTCCAAGGTCCATCCGTTTATCCATGTCAATGGCGGGTTCCTGGTGTTCAATAAGTCGGTGCCGATCGAGGACGCAGGCAGTTTTGCGTTTGTTGGCGAAGCTGGTGGCGGTGTCAGGATTTTTACTTCCGAACGCAAGGCCGTATCGATTGGCGTCAGATTTCATCATATTTCCAACGGCGACAGATCCGGATCAAATCGAGGACTCAACCAGTTTGTGATCTACGCTGGCTTTTCAATTTTCAAGTAATGCCCTCAGCGAAAACCCAACCTGCGCGCGGGATGCGCGACTTTCTTCCCGAAGACGTTCGCAAACGCGACTACGTTATCGGTGTGATCAAGGAGGTGTACGAGCGCTACGGGTTCGAACCGCTCGAGACACCGGCTGCCGAAAACATCGAGACGTTGATGGGCAAGTATGGCGAAGAAGGCAATCAACTCATCTTCAAAATACTTAAGCGTGGCGTGCATGAAGGCAGCGGCGAGGCTGATCTTGCATTGCGCTACGACCTCACCGTTCCCCTGGCGCGAGTCGTGGCTGAGTATCGCGACAAGCTGCCCAAGTTTTTCAAGCGCTATCAAATTCAACCGGTGTGGCGAGCAGACCGTCCTGCCCGCGGACGTTTTCGAGAGTTCTATCAGTGCGACGTCGACGTGCTGGGATCTCGTTCGATGGTTGTCGAGACGGAGATTTGCGCTGCGGCCAGTGAAGTGTTAACGACCCTCGGTTTCGATGATTTCAAAATTCGACTCAACCACCGAAAAGTGCTGACGGGAATACTCGGTGTTGCCGGAGTTGCCCTGGAGAAACATGACGGGGCACTGATCGCTCTTGATAAGTTAGACAAGATCGGACGCGATGGCGTCGCAAATGAATTCAACGATCGAGGAATTGCAGCAGCTGCGGGAACACGGTTACTCGACTTCTTTACTGAGTTAACGTCGCTGGAGCATGCGGCTGAAATCGCCGCCGGTGAAGATCCGCCGCAGAAACAGGAAGCGCTCAACAAAGCAGTGCTTGGTCGGATAGTTGAGTTCGTTGGTGATAACGAAATGGGTTCACGGGGTGTCGATGAGTTGCAGTCGATCCTGGATTACGCGCGCGCGGCAGGAATTGCGAAACGTGTTCGAATCGATCCGAGTCTTGCCCGGGGACTGAGTTATTACACCGGCGCGATCATGGAAATTAGTGTCAGGGACCTTGCTGGAAGTTTGGGAGGCGGCGGTCGTTATGACAACCTTGTCGGAATGTTTGCCGGGCAAGATATTCCTGCGTGCGGATTCTCGCTCGGTCTTGAGCGGATTCTCGTGGTAATGAGTGAACGGTCGATGTTTCCGTCTCAGCTTGGTAGTTCGTCAGCCGACGTAATGGTTGCAATTTGGAACGAAGACGCAGTTTCTGACTCACTCAATCTTGCCCAGGAACTTCGTCGCGCGGGTTTACGAGTTGATTTGTATCCGGAGGCTGATAAG
>QHXL01000143.1:0-1740 GCA_003222935.1 Acidobacteriota bacterium | reverse complement strand
TTTGCTCACCAGTGAACAGCGCACTGTTGAGCGTAGTGAAGTCGCCGTTAAGTTACGCGAGTGGTTGTGAGCTTATGTCTGATTTATCAGTGACGCAGCAATACCTTAAGGACTCGTTAGCGGCGTTTCGTGCTTACAAGAAACTAACCGAAAAAGCTCTGGCTCAGGTCAAGGATGAGGAGTTTTTCGTCACACTCGACGAAGAGGCAAACAGTATTGCCGTCGTGATGAAACACATGGCCGGCAACATGTTTTCACGTTGGACTGATTTCCTGACTACTGACGGTGAGAAGCCTGATAGACAACGCGACCTGGAGTTTGTTATCGACGCGCAAACAACACGGGCGGATGTAGTAGATTATTGGGAGCGTGGGTGGCAATGTGTTTTAGAGGCAGTTGGTGCACTTACTCCTGGAGATTTTGAAAAGAAGGTGACGATACGCGGTGAGGAACACACGATCGTTCAAGCCGTCAATCGTCAACTTATGCATTACGCTTATCAGTCAGATCGTCTTTTTGGCAAAGCATTTTCGATCTTCGGAATGGAAATCGTTGAGCATCCCGAGAAACAGGGCAGTTAACCATAGAGACTCAGCTGCTCAGAGGTAGCAAAGAGATGATGTTTTTAGGATTACGCACGGTGGTCTATTACGTTAGTGATATCGATAGAGCTAAAGCCTGGTATAGCTCTGTACTGGATGTCGCGCCTTACTTTGATGAGCCATTCTATGTTGGCTTCAACGTCGCAGGCTTTGAGCTCGGACTACATCCAGACGAAGGAAGGCCAAAAGGTGAGGGACATCAAGGCCACGTTGCTTATTGGGGTGTCGAAGACGCGCAAGCGACCTTAAAGCGACTTCTCGAACTCGGCGCTACTGCGCACGACGAACTGCAAGATGTTGGCGGTGGCATCAAGGTCGCAGCCGTTAAGGATCCATTTGGGAATGTGTTCGGAATAATTGAGAATCCAAACTTTGGGACCTAGATTTCGAATCTATGAATGCAATTATCCATCATGTCAATGTAACTGTACCCAGGTCACTTGAAGCTGCTGCGAAGCATTTCTATGGCACCGTAATGGGATTGAGTGAAGTTCCCAAACCGGCGGAGTCGAAGGGGCGCGGCGGTGCGTGGTATCAACTTGGCCCATTGCAACTACACCTTTCAATTGAAGACGGACTTGGTGAAAGTTGTATCAGCAAACGTCACGTCTGTTACACGGTTGCTAATCTTGGGTAGCGTTCGGTTGGCGCAACCCCGTTGGGGTTGGATCGATTGTCCTGCGTTTCCCAGGGTAGCCGCCAAAGCGCGGCAACCCTGGGCTCTGGGACGCAACCGCTTTGCGGTTAAGAGACTTAATCAGAGGTTCCTTTAGTTTGTCGTGACTCTCGCTAAAGACTTCCAGGACTTCTTGTTAAACTCACGACAAGCTAAAGCATATCGAACATTTAAGCATCGAAAATTAAACGAACACATGCTAGATAATCTGGGAAACTTAGAACGCACGCACTCATGCGGGCAACTGCGAACGAGCGACATCGGCAAACAGGTTACCCTGATGGGCTGGGTGGCCAAACGCCGTGATTTCGGCGAACTGACTTTCATCGACCTGCGCGATCGAGATGGTCTTACGCAAGTCGTCTTCAACTCACAGGACTCACCTGCGTCGCATTCAAAAGCGAAAGATGTGCGTGGTGAATACGTGATTGCGGTGACCGGCGAAGTAATCAACCGGAGTGA
>QHXL01000142.1 GCA_003222935.1 Acidobacteriota bacterium | reverse complement strand
GTAGCCAATCACAGCGCACCAACAAAGAAAGAGTTCACCTGGATATTCATGCTCGCCGCAGTTCCGGCGATAGCCGCGGTCCTGGTCGCTCTCTTCTTCATGCGTGAATCACCGCTCGAGGTAAAGCAAGCTGCCGCAGTCCCCAAGTTGTCGCTCAAAGGGTTCGACAGCAACTTCAAACGTTTCCTGGTGATCCTCGCCTTGTTCACTCTTTCAAACTCGACTGATAGTTTCCTGATCCTGCGCGCTCGCGACATTGGCGTTTCGATCGAAGGTTCGTTGTTGTTGTGGGCCGCGCATCACGGCATGAAGGTAATGAGTTCCCTTTGGGCCGGGGATCTGTCGGATCGCCTGGGACGCAAACGTTTGATCGTGTCCGGCTGGATTCTTTATGCCGCGGTGTATGCCGGTTTTGCGTTTGTTTCGAACACAGCCTCGGTTTGGGTTTTGTTTTTGATCTACGGTATCTACTTTGGTTTGGCTGAAGGTGCAGAGAAAGCTCTCGTTGCGGATTTAGTCAAACCTGAACAACGAGGCACAGCTTACGGGTTATACAATTTCGCCTTCGGAATCACCGTGTTTCCAGCGTCGTTAATGATGGGGATCATTTGGGACTGGAAAGGCGCCACCACCGCCTTTCTCGTTAGCGCTTCACTTGGTCTAACGGCTGCAATGTTGTTGTTTCTGCTTGTTAAGCCGCGCATTGTGAATCGCGAATTTGAAATGTCCGACGAACTTTAGTTTGTCGTGACCTTGGTTAACGAAACATCGACAAACTAAAAAGTTGGTCGGACATGTCAACGGAGTTTTCATATGTCTCGAGACGTTTTGACGCCCTATCCAGGGTTAGCTACGAATGTTGGTTATTACCTAAGCGCGATGGAAGAGGTGCGCGAACAGTTGCGAAATGCCGTCAAGGACATTGACGTCGACTCGCTGGGCCGCACTGCCTTCCCGGGTGCGCATCCCATCGGCGCGCTCGTGCTTCATATCGGTGAAGCTGAATGGTGGTGGATGCAATGCAACGTCGCGGGACATCAATTAACCGAGGAAGATCAAAAAGCACCTTGTTGGGATGTGCTCGACGAACCCGACATTTTCTTAAGCAAGGGGTTCACGGCTGAGTTCTGCCTGCAGGAAATAGAAAAAATTCGAAACGACACTCGCAAGGTATTGCTCAAACTAAGCGATAGCGACCTCGACCGCATCATTACGTTTGAGCGACACGGAGCAATGCGGGATCACAGTTTGCGCTGGATACTGCACCACCTGATTGATCATGAAGCACAACACAAGGGACAGATTCTCATGCTGAAAAGAATTATTGCGGATAAGTAAGAGCACCAATGTTCGATATGCTTCAGCTTGTCGACTGCGCCCTTATCAACGTGCTCGTAAACACAACAGTTAACTTCTTCAAGTCACGACAAGCTAAAGCATATCGGACATTTGGTGATCGAGCCCGAATTCTCTAGGATGCTCTTTTCAAAAAACACGGCATCCTAACTCGTATCGGAAATGACCAACTACAAGGTAATCAAGACTGCAAACGATCTCAGCAGCGCAGTTGAAGCGCTCTCGAACCAACCGGTTGTTGGTCTCGACACTGAAACAACCGACCTCGATCCCTTTACGTCCCGGCTTCGTTTAATTCAGCTCGCGACTCCCGACCTCGTCTACATCATCGATCTGGACGCATTTCGAGACGGCGAGTTTTCTAAAAATGAAGCTCTGGCACCGCTTCGTCGTCTTCTCGAAGCGCCTCGACCAATCAAAATTGCTCACAACGCAAAGTTCGACGCCAAGTTCATCAAACATAACCTGCGTCTAGATCTCGGCGGCCTGTTCGACACTCTGCTTGCGAGCCAACTGGTTAGTGCCGGCGATATCGAAGAACGCCACGGACTCGCAGCTGTCGCTGAACGATACCTGGACGAAGCGGTCGATAAAACAGAACGGCTGAGTAACTGGGAATTCGAATTGTCTGAAGCGCAACTCGAATATGCGGCACGTGACGCCGCCGTGTTGTTACCGCTACGCGACCGTCTTATCGAACGTTTGAAGTCTGAGTCGCTGGTGAAAGTCGCTCAACTGGAGTTTGAGTGTGTAATGACGGTTGTCGACATCGAGCTTACCGGCTTCTTCATGCACAAGGAACGGTGGCTCGAGCAGTTGAGCGTTGTTGAGAAGCGACGCATCGAGTTGGCCGAGCAACTACAAGAGGTGCTGGCTCAGGAGTCGTCACAGGGCTCATTGTTTGGTGGCCCACAACGCGACGATATCAACCTCGATTCTCATCAACAACTAACCCAGGCTTTGAGCCGTCTTGGAATTCCTGTGCCTGACTCAACGCGCAATTGGAAGATGGAACCGTTGGCCGCTCAGTATCCCGTTATCGGCACACTCCTCGAATATCGGAAGGTGCAGAAAGCGCTGACAAGTTACGGCGAGAACATGATCGAGTTGATCAACCCGGTAACTGCGCGACTTCATGCCGATTTCCGACAGATTGGAGCGCCCACTGGAAGGTTCGCGTGTACGAATCCAAACATTCAGCAGGTGCCACACGCCGTTGAATATCGACGTTGTTTTAGTGGCCATCCGGAGGGGCGGAAACTGGTGATCGCAGACTATTCCCAGATTGAACTTCGGATCCTTGCGGAGTTTTCAGGCGATCAAGGTTTCATGAATGCATTCAACTCGGGCGCTGACCTGCACCGCGTCACTGCTGCACAGGTCTTCAATACGGAGGTCGATCAGGTGACGAAGGAGCAACGGGACTTCGCGATGCGCTTGAATTTTGGCGTGGTCTACGGAATCGGAGCGCAACGCTTCGCGCTGATGACTGGTGTAAGTGTTTCTGAAGCCGAAAATGTGCTGAAGCGTTACTTTGCGACGTACCGGCAGCTCGATAGTTATCTTAAGGATGCTGCCAATCGTGCCGTACTTGATCGACAGTCGCGAACGGCGTCGGGACGACTCGTGCGTTTTCGTTACGACGAGAATGATCGCCAGCAGATTTCCATGACGCAGCGAAACGGTAAGAACACGCCCATTCAAGGTACGAGCGCCGACATTCTGAAGCGAGCACTGAAATTGATGAAGCAGGAGTTGGGTGGATCATCGGGAAAGATCGTCAACATCATTCACGATGAGATTGTCGTTGAGGTTGATGAAGGCGAAGCTGAAGAGATTGCGCGTCGAGTTGAAGGTGTTATGTGCGCAGCAGGTGAGGAATACTTGAAGGCAGTGCCAGTGAAAGTTGAAACTGAGATCGCGGACGAATGGGTGAAGTAATCAAGTCAGTACCGTAACGCGGTAGCGTCGGGTCGTGTTGAGTCTAAGAACCAGCACGCTGCAGGAGACTCGATGCTACCCCGTTACGGTACTGCCCTGGGTCTTCCTCTCTACTGAGCTGACGACTTCCTCCTCCAAATGAAATAGACGGGTATCCCGGTAAACACGAGCAGGTATCCAATCCCGGAAGTTGAAGGCGCGAGATAAGCCAGGTCAATGATGAACAATCCTGCAATCACAATGTAAATTAGCGGCACGATCGGATAACCAAACGTTTTATAAGGTCGCTCAATCTCCGGGGCTTTCCGACGCATAACAATCACCGCACCTACCATCAGGATGTAAAAGATTAGATCGGCCGAGACGATGTACTCGAGGAGTTGAGTGTAGACGTTTCCGAAGGCGTACGTGCCAGTTTGAGGATTGACGGTCACTGTACGAGGCAATACCAGGAACGCTGCCCACAGGCCCTGCGTGATAAGCGCAATTGCCGGAACGTTTCGACTGTTGACGTTTGCAACGCGCTTAAAAAATAGACCATCGCGAGCCATCGCGTAATACACCCTGGCGCCGGCCATGATCAGTCCATTGTTGCACCCAAAGGTTGAGATCATGATCGCGATGGCCATGATAATCGTCCCGCTTGGGCCCAGCCCGGCTTGCATCAACGCAGTGGCGACCCGGTTTTGCGAGGCACCCTGAATTCCCTCGAGCGGCAAAGTTACGACGTAAGCAAGGTTCGCGAGCAAGTAGAGTCCGACTACCAGGGCGCAGCCGAGCAAAAGCGCACGGGGCAGGTTGCGACCCGGATCGCGAACCTCGCCCGCCGTAAACGTCACGTTGTTCCAGGCTGATTGTGCAAACAATGGACCCACCATCGCTCGACCCAATAACATAACTAGAGCAAGAATTAGCAGTCCGTGTGAGGCAGGTTCAAAGCCGACTAGTGCAGGAGTTGGTTGCCAGCCGTTTTCCCATGGGCGCCACCACGAGGACGTATAGGCAGCGCTGTTGTGGTTCCAGCCGAGGAACAGTCCAATCAGAATCAACCCGGCAAGTGCGGCAGTTTTCGTAAATGTAAAAGTGTTTTGAATCAGCTTGCCTAATTGGAGCCCGCGCGTGTTTATGATCGTAAGAAAGAGGATCATCACCACTGCCAGGAGTTGCTGAGTGGAAAGGGTGATTGCGTAGCCGTTAAATGAAGATGCCCCGAGTTTGAAAGGTCTCAGAATTACACGTTGAGGGATGAGATGTTTGTCAGG
>QHXL01000141.1:8680-9980 GCA_003222935.1 Acidobacteriota bacterium | reverse complement strand
TTTTCGCCTTTAACTATAAACACCGTGTTTGAAGCGCCATTCTTGAGCTCAGATCCTAACGGGAAGGCGGCAAGTGGCAACCAGAAATTTCCTCCGCCAGGGCGCGACAGATGAACGTAGACCGTCAACCCCGGCGTCAGGTTGGCCGGTCCAACAATCTCAGCCACGTAACCAAATGTGTTGCTGATCGCGTCGGCGATAGGATCGCGCCTTCGAATTCGCGCCTTAGCAATGACACCGCCACCCTGATCGTCTGCAGAGAGACCGAGCACTTGTCCACACTCAAGTAGATTTCATGAAGTTTGGGGGACTCTAAACCTCAGCTCGATCCGTGAGAGTTGTGCGACTTCAAAGAGTCCTAGCGACATTCGTTCCAGGGGAAATGTAACGCCGGGTAACAACTCCAGCCACTGGCGCGCGGACTATGGTCTTCTGTATTTCAAGCTTTACGACTTCCAGCTTTGCCACCGCACTTTCCGTAGCCAGTCGAATCTTTTCAGACTCCTGAACCGACTGTTCGAGTTTGTATTGCGCCCTTTCGACTTCTCCTTTGCTGACAAGTCCCTGGCTTGCGAGCAACGATTCCCGATCCAATTCGCTGCGATTGAGTTTGATGAGCGCTTGTGACTGTTGCACTTCAATTTTCATGCGACTGACTTCAAGCTCGGCTTGGCGCAGCTGACTCCGCTGCTCCTCATCGTTGAATTCCGCGAGGATCTCACCCTTTGTGACGCGAGCCCCCTCTTCCCGATTCACGTTGACGAGGCGTCCTTCAAGTTCCGCGAGTACGATGGCAGTGTCGTCCGCCGAAAGCGCCGCCGGAATTAGTAGATCGCCACTCGTAACATTCGGATCGGGCTGAACGTCAAACACCTGGACAACTACTATCGATGGTTGTGGCAAGGCCTTCTTGTTCTCGGCCACGCGCGTTTGGCTCTGTGCTGAACACCCTGCGATCAGGAGAGTGACTGATAGCACGAGAACAATGTGCTTTGTACTTTGTACTTCGCACTTTGACCTTTGTATTTTGTTCACGGTCATTTCTTTGCTCCTCATCACATCCTGGAACGGACGAGTACAACATTCAAAGTCCACTTTGCGCATACTCAAACAACGGAAAGCTAATCTTCGCTTTAACTCTTTCGCCGGCTAACCAGTCCTCAAACAACAACGACTTAATCGTTTCGCGAAGGGAGTCGTCGAGTGTGGCGAGATGTATTGCCTCGAGTTTCACTAGCTCCCAACCCGCATAAGTTTTGATTGGACCAACGGTCTTGCCGGGCTGCGTCCCAAATATCGC
>QHXL01000141.1:0-8664 GCA_003222935.1 Acidobacteriota bacterium | reverse complement strand
CCTGAATAACCACCGGCGGGTCGAGTCAACAAATCAATCGAATACTTGCGCGCGAGGGCGTAGAAATCTGCGTCGTCTTCCACAATCTGTGCGCGCAGTTCTTTAGCAACATTTTCATCCTTCACGACAATTCGCGAGATCGTTGCGGTATCAAACGAGAGACTATGTTCAGCGAAATATCTTTCAACGCGACCGGCAGTCAAAAAGTCTCGAAGTTTTAAGCGCATGATTTCGTCCTCGAGCGTAGCTTCCCACTCTGCCTGGGAAAGAAAGTGCCTGGCCAACCAGCGATTAGTTCTCTTTTCGTCGTACAGGTCACGCTTTGCGCGAAAACTATCAGCGCCCTGCTGAACCTCTTCATCAGTTACTTCAATAGTGGCCTCAAGCGCCGCCTGACGAATGAGCACGGTATCGACAGCATTCCTAATGAAGCGTGACTCGCTACTCCATTTCGCGAATCGTAATAACTGCTGCAAGCTCACGCTCTGCTTGTTGATTTCAATTGCGATGAAATTGTGCGAGCTTCCCATAACGGTTCCGGCGATCATGCGACCCGCCTCCACTTGATAGTGGCCTGTGACTGGAAAACGTCACCTATGATTTGGAATTTGTCGAAACGTTGAAAAACTCAGCGCAGGCTCGGAGTGTTCTGCGTCCTGGAAATTCGATGAGATTCTTCCGAAACTGGGCGGGAGTCAGTACCACCTCGCTACTGCGTTGTGATACTGACTCGTTGACGAAAAGGAGTGAGTTATTGTCCTGGCTTGTGGTTGTTGTGATCGTCTCGGTCGCCGAGGACGCCACCGGGTGCGCCACCGCCTCCCCTGATGTTTTCGGCCTCAGTGTTTTTCAACTGCTTGTCTTGTTGCGCCAGGTTTCCTACCTTGACGCGAGCAGCTTCGTTGGATTTCTGATCTTTCTGTTTCCTCATCTCAGTTTTACCTTTCCTTTATGGTTTTTGACTTTCGTCGAACCGAGCAACGCAAATCTGTCTCGAGTTATTGCGCGGGCCTGCGAATAATTTGATCGCTTTTATCGCCAATGACTCCACCGGATGCTCCACCGCCGCCCCTAATGATTTCAGCGTCAGTGTTATTCAACTCTTTATCCTGCTCCGCCAGCTTTCCTACTCGTATGCGAGTAATTTCGGTTGACGATTTCTGTTGGGTCTGTTTACTCATCGAAGTGTGCCTTCCTTTTTGATTGTTTGACTTCCGTCGAAGCAAGCGACGCAAAGCCTGTATCACTGGAGACATTTTCCTTTCTGCTTCAAGTGCCTGGTCTAAGGTTTGTCAATCCTTACACCGTTAGTGGCAACACACCGAAAAACATCACACGACTTGATGTCCGAGATGCTTCAGCTTGTCGTGATTCCAATTTCAGCTTTGACGGCGCTAAATCAAGTTGCGACAAGCTGAAGCATATCGGACATCAGTTCGTGTGATGTTTTTCCATTTGTGCTCACTAAAGTGTTGGAAGGTGGCTTTACTTGAAAGACGAAAGTTCTAGCCACAAAACATAAACAAGAGTTAAGGAAAGGAAAAACAATGAGCAATTCAAAACAGCAGAACAACGAAACCGAGCTGACCCGGATACAGGTCCATGATCTCCCACAACAGGAGAAGGAGTTGAAAGACCAGGAAGCTGAGAAGGTAAAGGGTGGTGTACTCGCCGGCGAGGAAATACCGCAAACGGTTGGATGGCGGCGCTAAGATTTCCGCACAGGTGCGTCTCGCAACTCAATTCATCGGGCGGCTCTCCGCCCGATGAAACTTTACATACCTGAATTCGAAGTTACTACAACCCTCGTTGCTGAGACCGCCACAGTCAACAACTTCAACTTCCGTCTGGTGATGTTCTTCCATTCTCAACCACTACTTAATGAAAGGTCACAACATGTTCTGTTTCATGAATGGAATATTGAACAAGAACAAATTAAGAAAGGAACAGCAATGAGCAACTCAACAGAGCAAGAACGAGCCAGGACAGGCAGGGTTCAGGTCGGCAATCTTCCGCAGCAGGAGAAGGAGATAGACGACAAGGACGCTGAGAGCATCAAGGGTGGAGGCGGCCTTTCGGGTGGTGTATTACCACCCGACGAGGGGAACCCGCAGAAAAATCGAAACTAACCAGAAATTTCAAACGGGCGGCGTGGACACTGTCAGTACCGTCCAGGCCGCTCATTAAGCTGGAGGCATTCGATGAATTCGACCGAATTAAAGGAACTGCTGAGAGCTACTACGGCGTTCAGTATCCTTTCCGACCGAGAGTTGGACCAGCTTGCCAATCGCTTTGAACTGGTTCATTTCGCGCTCGGTGAGGACGTTGTGCGCGCCGGCGAAGAAGCGGAGGCGTTTTTCATCGTCTATTCTGGCCGGGCACGCGTCATCGCTATCGATAAGACTGACTTGGAAACAACGGTCGGGACGCTCACCCGCGGTGACTCTTTCGGTGAACAAGGATTACTTACGAGGTCCCATCGTAACTATACGATTCGAGCTTCCACTGATCTTGCCGCTCTTCGTCTGGCAAAGACCGACTTTGATGATTTGGTGGAACGACACTCAAAAGTCCGCGAGTACTTCGATAAATACATATCAGAGATTTCCATCCGCAATTTCCTGAAACTCTCGACAGCGCTTGCGCCACTATCGCCACTGGAAATACGTAATCTACTGGGTTCACTCGAACTCATCGAGTATGAGCCCAATACCGCCATCATTCGCGAAGGTGATGCCGGTGATGCTTTCTTTATTCTACGATCAGGCGAGGTCCAGGTAATCAAGGAGAGTAGTGGTGGCCAGGTATTGAATCACCTGAAAGCCGGTGACTCGTTTGGTGAGTTGGCACTGTTGACCGGTCAACCTCGTGCGACAAGCATAATCACTTCCGAGCCATCGTCGGTTTTTCGTTTATCGAAACGCGAGTTTGATCGAATTATTGCTGCGTCCCCGAAGTTCAAAGATGCGATTGTTTCCATGGCAACCGGGTACGGTTCACCTGGCATAGCAATACAGCGCACTGCGACTACATCTCTTGCTCCCCAGCCAAGACCCGAGGCGCAAATCTACAAACCTCATCGGGAAAGAAATTATCCGTCGCACTTGCAGTTGAGTGAAACCGATTGCGGCGCCGCGTGCCTGTCAATGATTCTCCGTTTCTACGGCAAGCACGTCAGCATCAATAAGCTCCGTGACCTTGCAAGCGTGAGCCGTGACGGGGCCAGTCTTTACAGCATTGCCCAAGCGGCGGAGTCCCTGGGTTTTGAATCACGCGGCCTGAAAACTTCCTGGGATCGCCTGACGAAAATAGATTTGCCGGCGATCGCGCATTGGCAAGGTTTTCATTTCGTTGTGATTTACGAGATAAAGCGAGACCGCGTGACATTGGCCGATCCCGCGATCGGTCTGCGGAAGATCTCTCGAGAAGCATTTGAGAAAGATTGGACCGGTTATCTCTTGCTGCTGACTCCAACTGCAAAGATGGAGGAAGTAGAAGAATCGCAGTCAAATTCCGGTCGCTTTCTGCCGTTGCTGAAACCTTACCGTCGTGTACTCGCAGAAATCTTTCTCGCATCGCTGATACTGCAATGCTTTGGTTTAGCGCTGCCGATCTTCACCCAGGTCATTGTCGACAATGTCGTAGTTCACAAAAACACCTCGATGCTGAATATGTTGCTCGTGGGAATGTTTTTGATCGGTATCTTTCAGGCGACAACTACGGCTCTTCGCTACTACTTATTGGTCCATACGACGCGCCGTCTCGACATGCAGATGGTAGTGGACTTCTACCGGCACGTCTTGAGCTTGCCAATACGTTACTTTGAAGAACGGAAGGTTGGCGACATTCTCAAGCGCTTTAATGAGAACGCGCGCATTCGCGATTTCCTGACAGGACGCGTCATGGGCGTGACGTTGGATTGTCTAATGATATTTGTGTACCTGGGCTTAATGTTTTACTACAACGTTAAACTCACCATCGTTGCCATTATCTTCATTCCGGCGTACGTCGCGCTCACGTTGATTGCGACGCCGATCTTCAAGAGGCAGTATCGCGAGGCGTTTGAAAAAGCCGCCGAGGCGGATTCGCAAATAGTGGAATCAATTTCCGGAGTCGGTGCGATAAAAGCAACCGCTAGCGAAAGAAGTATTAGCTGGAAGCTTCAGGGATTGATCGTCAAGTGTCTGAACGTGCAGTTTCGGAGCGCGTTGTCGGGAATGGCAACAATCTCGATCGGCAATATGCTGCAGACGCTCAACACGATCATTCTTTTCTGGTATGGCGCTCGCCTGGTGATGGTTGGCGACCTGTCGATTGGTCAACTCGTAGCCTTCAACGTGCTGGTTACCAGTGTCACGCGACCGATACTGAGCGTTGTTGATCTGTGGCGAGAATTCCAGGAAGTCAGTATTGCCGTCGAACGACTAAACGACGTCTTTGATGCCACACCCGAGGACGTAAACGAACAAAAGCGCATGCGCTTACCGACTATTAGCGGTCGCATCAAATTTGAGAATGTCACTTTTCGTTATCCAACACGACCTGACAAAAACGCGCTTCAAAACGTCGATCTCGAAATCCAGCCCGGCCAAACAGTCGCTCTCGTAGGTCGCAGTGGCGCCGGCAAAACAACATTCGCAAATCTGTTGTTGCGGCTGCATGAACCGAACGAAGGACGAATCCTTATCGACGGACACGACTTGAGACATGTCTCAATCAGCAGCCTACGTTCGCAAGTCGGTGTTGTGCCTCAGGACATCTTTCTCTTCAGTGGCACGATTCGCGAAAACATTGCGTTCGGTTACCTGGATGCGCCTCTCGAACAAGTTGTTGGTGCCGCAATGCTGGCAGGAGCTCACGAGTTTGTCAGTGAGTTGCCGCTTGGTTATGAGACAAAGATTGGCGAGCGTGGACAGAGTCTCTCGGGAGGTCAGAAACAACGGATAGCCATTGCACGCGCGCTCTTCAGGAAGCCCCGTATTCTGATTTTTGACGAAGCCACGAGCGCGTTAGATACAGAGAGTGAATCCGCGATTCAAAAAAACCTCAACCAGATTCTGAAGGACCGAACCACTCTAGTGCGAAACGCAGATGTCATTGTTGTGATGGATCGCGGAAATGTTCGCGAGATTGGCAATCACTACAGTCTCATGGAACAAAAAGGTATCTACTATTATCTCAACAGTCAGCAACTCGAAGGATAGGTTTACCGTGTCAGCGCTCCTCGTCACAGATACTTTCGCCGAAGCAGTACAACAGGATGTTTTCCTGGACAAGGAAGGGTCTGCATCCGTCGATCTCGGGTTCACAGATCAAACGTGGATGCCAGACCACGTTCACACATCGCCGGAAGTGGCAGAGGTAATCGCGAAGCTGCCCTGGTGGGCCGTGCGAAGCCTGGTCTATGTCATCATTGCTTTCATCGTTGTTGCGTTCACATGGGCCAGTCTTTTCAAGGTTGATCAAGTTGCCGTGGCACACGGTTCGGTCATTCCACAGGGCAACATTAAGCCTGTTCAACCGGCAAGTTCAGGCGTCGTGCAGAATGTATTTGTCAAAGAGGGCGAACGGGTGAAAGTTGGGGACGCATTGATTCAATTGGGTGCCGCTGAGATGCGGTCGCGCCTGATAAAGCTGAGACAAGAATTGGAAATGAGTAAATCCCAGTTACGGCTATTGATGGTCAATGGACCAATCAACGACTCACTGGAACAACGGAATCGCATCGCTCGGTTGCAAACGGAGATTAGCGCTACGGAAAGAATGCTTCGACATACCACGATCACTTCGCCGGCCGAAGGAATTATCACAGCGCTTAAGGTCCGAGGTCCCGGTGAGGTTCTGCAACCAGGCCAGACTGTAGCGATGATCTCACCGACCGACGTGCCCCTGGTAATTGAGACTCTGCTTGCGGATAAAGATATCGCTTTTGTGCAAAAAGGACTGCCTGCGAAACTGAAGTTTGAGGCGTTTCCGTTCCAGGATTACGGAGTCGTCGAAGGAACTGTGATTGATATCTCGCCGGACGCGACCAGCAAAGACGGCGTCAATTATTACAAGGTAACAATTGCACCGAGTGAAACGGGGAGTTCAACCGGGGAAAAAGATCTCATGCTTCGACCCGGGCTTTCGGTGAGTGCGGAAATAATTACCGAACGAAGAACTGTTCTGAGCTTACTGCGCTCGTAAACTCAAAAGCGAAATAGCTTCCTAACGAAGCGAACCATCGTGCTGGGACCGCAGTCGTCCCCGCCTGCCGGCTTACCTTAAGGCTCGATCGAACCAAATGCGTAGCAGGCGGGGACGCCTGCGCTCCCAGCACTACCAACTACTTGAGTGCCATGACGTCACTAAAGACGAAAGCACTGGATACGACTGCTGGGACCGCAGCCGTCATCCTACGCCTTCTCTGCAACCACTTCTAAAAACTCTGCCGCGACTTCTGTTGTTCCGTCAGTCTTTCGATTGTGCTTCGTCCAGTGATTTTCAAGATCCTTACGCAACGCTGCCTGGCCGCTTTCGTCCAAAGCGCCGAAAGCTTTTTGTGTTGGACCATAGTAAGTTCGAAAATGCTCGACCACTTCTGCGGGCGCCATTGGAAAATTGAAGACTGCTTCCCGCGACGTAGTTTCTAGAGACGAGACGCTGGAACCAAAACGTTCACGCACCGTCTCGGGGACACCCCATAGCACAGGTGAAGGCATTCCCGCGGGTGGTGGAACATGGCCCGCGGTAAGCTTGAACATCTGCCCGATGAAACCACCCGGTGTCCAGTTGGCCATCGCGATGCGACCACGAGGTTTGCACACACGCACCAACTCGGCCGCCGTCACATCCGGTCGAGGTGCGAACATCGCCCCAAACATCGTACACACTACGTCGAACGAGTTGTCTTCGTACTGCAGAGCCTCGGCATCGCCTTCAGCGAATTCCGCTTTCACGCCTTCCTGCTCGGCCCGTTCGCGAGCCTGACGAATCATCTCCGGTGCAATGTCCATCCCCGACACTTCAGCGCCAAGTTTTGCGGCGGGGATTGCGAGAGCGCCATTGCCACAAGCAACATCCAGAACTTTCATTCCGGGTTGGATCTTGAGACGTTCGATAAATTCTGCGCCACCTTGCGCGTAGGACTTGGCGATTTGGGAGAAGTCTCCGGCGGTCCATACCGCGCGAAGTTTTGTTTTCAGGATTTCAAGTTCAGGATTCATTTTGTAATTCACCTTTCAGTGAAGTGCTCAGCGAAGCACCTCGGCCAGCTCAAGAAGATTTCCCCATGGATCAGAAAAGAATGCCAAACGTCGACTAATCTCAGGAAGCTCGAACGCTTCCTTCACTATCGTCACACCTCGTCTCTCAAGTTCGGCAAGCGTCTCATCAACACTTTCAACCATGAAGCAAAGGTGATGAAATCCTGCTGCTTGAAGACTTTCACCCAGGTCGGTGTAGGGTCGTTCAGGAGTCGGTGAACCTCCGCCGATTAGTTCAACGAGAAAGCCTTCGTCGGTTGGCGCCGCGATGTAAGCGAGTTGAAGGTCACCAAAGGTCCATTCATGGACTGGACGGAAGTCGAGTTTATCGACATACCAACGTCGAGCTTCATTTAAGTCTGGAACGCGGATAGCGACGTGGTTCCCCTTCATTGAAGCAAACGGACTGCTGTGGTTAGTTCTGGGAAGTTGAGTGAATGCCATTAGCTCCTCGCCTAAGTCAGTATTCCTGAAAATCGTCATCCGGATAGCAGTACAGCCACCGTTCACCTCGTTCGCCTGATGCAATCACGGGATGACCGCTTGCACGAGCATGTTTAGTCGCATGCTGATTCGGAGAACTGTCGCAGCAAAGCGTGGCGCCGCACTCCTGGCAGGTCCTGAGGTGCATCCACGTACCACCGATTTTCACACACTCCTCGCAAGCTCTGCGCGTTGGTAATTTAACTTCCGTAACGGCTTCGATATGTATACACACGACGTTGGTCCTCAACCGGTAGATTTCGCCGGATAGGATAACGATCAAAGCCCCCAATACCAAATGCGATAAACCGAGGCAAAAAGGATCAGAAAGACACGATCATATCGTTGCGCGTTCGAACATGGATCAATGAGTCCGCGCACACAAAGCTTCGCTCCAGGCTGAACTTTATGCTTTAGAGGCTCTGCAAAATAGTCCAAGTTAAGAAGGGCGGTTTACCGCCCTTCCCAACTTGGACTTAATTCAGTTCCTTTTTGCGCTGGGTCCGGACTTTTGCAAGAGATCTTTTAGCCAGCCTCGCACAATCGGTCCTCAACAATTAATTCTTCAATAACCGACTTCCCTGTTGTACTGACCACTCTTTCGCGGAGATCCAAATGGACTCGCAAAGTCTGCATCAAGAGGTTCATCCATTTTTGACGATGGGCCACCGCGGTTGTCGGCAGCTCGGATGACAGACGATTCGTCCATGTAGAAGGATCGACGTCCGGTACGTTGATAAGTGACCGGAACACTGAAAGCTTCAAAGCCCGGCTCCAGAGATTTCACCTCAACAGTGAACCTGTAACCGTTCCGGACTCCTTTTCCTAATACAGGATCGATCATGCCTTGTGATGCCAACTCTTCCAGCGACCCATACTTTTGATTCTCTCCGTAATATCTAGCTTCAGCTTCCGAGATCATTCTCAGTGAATA
>QHXL01000140.1:8453-8854 GCA_003222935.1 Acidobacteriota bacterium | reverse complement strand
ATGTCGATCGTGACTTGAGTGACAGCGGAGTCTTCCATGTCGACTCGAACAAAGTTACCGCGGCGGTGTGCTTCCTCGACTACCCTCCGAGCATTCTTGTAAGCGAGTTCATGATCGAGACCCAGGCCAAACTGGGTGAGCTTGATCGAAACGTTGGAATTGATCCTGGTCTCATCAATTTTTGAAAGAATGTCCAAATACTCGGACACTTCCAACTCCGCCTCGTCAGCGCTCGCGACCGACTCGTTGAGGTGATCGAACGTAGCCGAACAACCTTCGGAATTGATCTCACGTATAAAAGTGACAGCTTCGTCAATGTCTTCGCCGGCAACAAAGCGGGTGGTCAGTTTTCTAAAAACTCCGAAACGAGCGGCAAAGTCCTTCAACCCCTCGTGACGTGA
>QHXL01000140.1:7578-8384 GCA_003222935.1 Acidobacteriota bacterium | reverse complement strand
TATTCAGTGCTCGGCCCAAATATATGTTGACGGACCAACTGGTCTCATTGCTGTGGTATTCTTGCCCGCGTTTTGCGGTCCACACTTCGGGGTCTTGCTTGGAAAAAAACAAATCTGAGGATCGACAATGCGCCCAAAGCTGGTAGTTGGAGTTTCGATGCTTTCGGCGTTACTCGGAGCCGGTTCCTGCATTGGAATCGTGTGGGGCGTGTCCTCTGCGCTCAACCCGGTCAGCAAGCCTGGTTTATTAGCGTTCGCGACCCTACTTCTGCCGATTGCCTCAATCATCTTCGCTTCTATCTTCGTCTATCGTCACACCGCTAGAAGACGAAAACTGCAAGCCTTTATCACAGCCGTCCTCGCTACTATTTTGACTTTGGCAATCTTCGTAATCGCAACCATACTGAGTGCACGTCGAGGCACGACCGATCCGCCGCAAACCAATCAACCTCATTCGATAACCTAAACGCTGAGCGAGTTCAAACCAATCTCCTTCTGCACCGGGCGTAATGCGTCGATCACGAAGCGTATATGTTCGTCCATATCGACTTTTAATTCTTCGACACCCAGTCGTATGTCGTCTCGATTAACTGAGCGAGCGAAGGCCTTGTCCTTAAGTTTCTTCTTCACCGAAGACACTTCAAGATCATCGAGGCTCTTGGTGGGTCGCACGAGTGCACAGGCTACGAGGAATCCACAGAGTTCATCGGTTGCGAAAAGCGCCCGGGCCATCTCAGTATCGCGAGGAACGCCGGTGTAAGTCGCATGCCCCATGATTGCCCGGATGATTCGTTCTGAATAACCAC
>QHXL01000140.1:0-7438 GCA_003222935.1 Acidobacteriota bacterium | reverse complement strand
AACGGCGATTGCATGTTTGCGTAGACTGTCGCCTTTTGTGTACTCGCAGAGAAGTTCCCAGGCTTCTGATCGATCAGGCATAACTTTAACTTGCTATTTGGAGTGTTCTGTAGAGCGGAATCAAACTAGCACGGTCGGGAACACGAGGGCAAAGGACGAGAGCCGCGACATTTAATTGGCATTCGACGCGAGATAACCCGGCCGGGCACGAATCACAACATCGCTTCGAGTAGTTGCAACCTTTATCTTTCGATAATGATCGTCGCGTTCTTTCCTGGTCGGGTAATAGCCAAGTGAATACTGAGTTCTCAGCTCGGCAGCAATCTTCGCAAATGCGTCAGGCAGTGAAACCAAAGTGTCGGCGCGCAGGAGTTTCCCACCCGACTTTTCGGCAATTCGTGAGAGATAAGCGTCGGCGGTTGAGTACGCGAGGTCAAGAGTCGCAGTTATCGAATCAGAAGGGCGAGGAGCGCGTGTAACGGTCCCAACATTCGGAGGTAATCCCGGTCCAGACTTAACTGGTGGGTTATTGGTGCCGGGCAGGCCATCCTGGGAAGGAGAGCGGCCCGTATCGCGATCGCGCTCTTGTTCGCGGCGACGACGAAGAATCTCCTGCGCCGACGGAAACCCAAGAGGACCGTTCTTCGATGAAGAGCCTGTAGTTGGTATGGGATCATCACTGGGGAACGTGGGTGGCGTGGTTCCAGGTGCAGTTCTTCCGGAACTGCCTGGAAATAACACATCGCTCGTTGGGAGCACCGGTGAACTGCTTTCACTTTGTTCTCTCGCGATTCGCTCAGTCGCCGCGCGAGTGTCGTAACGAATCGGGTAGACAATCACACCTTCCTCGTCGAGCCATCGAATCGTCCCATCAAAGGTCGCATCAGAACTATGCCAATCAACACCATCGGTAAAGACCACGATTGCCTTTCGCCCCTGAATCTGGCGAAGTGAATTTAGAGAGAGGGCGACTGCGTCGTACAGCTTGGTCCCGCTGCCCGATCGCGTCTTATTGATTGCCGCCTTTAACATCGCACGGTCGTTTGTGAAGTCGTTCAAGTCGCGCACTTCATCATCGAACGACACTACCTTCACTCGATCGTTTGCTTGTAACTGCTGCACAAACGCAAATGCTGCCTGTTGAATTACGGCGAGTTTGTCCTGCGTGCTCGCGCTCGTATCAAGCATGAGCACAACGTGGAAAGGCGCTGAAGTTTGAGCGAAGAAGGCAATCTCCTGTTGCACGCCATCCTCGCGGATCGTGAAGTCGTCCTTTGTCAGGTTGGCAATATATAGCCCGCTGCGGTCGGTTGCGATAACAGGCACAGTGACGAGGTTGGTATCGGTTTTTAGAGTCTCAATATCTTTAGGTTCGCCAGGTTTCTCGTCGGTTATCTCAGGAGTAGGAGTTGGACGCGGTCGAGGTCGCGGTCGTGTCTGTGCCGAAACCATTGCCGCAACGAACACGACCAATAGCATTGACGACAACATCCGCAAGATTTGGTAAGGCATCAAGTTCTCCGACCGCAGGCTTCTGGAACTCTGATTATGTGCTTTGTACGCGAAAGACGAAAGGAAATGCTTCTGGGGGTAGGATGTTGTCAGGGATGATTACGTTCGCCCGTGGCAGTAAGGTCAGTATCGTCACGCAGTAGCGTCGGGCTCTTCACTACCCGCTGGTGAGTAGACATTGTTATTCGACGCTACCGCGTGACGGTACTGACCGAAGTCCCACGTGAGACCTCAATCTAGGGACTTCGCAATTCCCTGCTCATCTACTAAAATGCAGACTCTGTAGTTAACTCCTGATGAAATCCTTACTACTTGCAGCCTTTGCGGCTTATCTTATTGCTGCGATCCACTTGATACTGGCGTTTATCAACAAACGGCGCTCAGTTCAACGTGTGGCGGAATGGTCGATAGCCACCGGGTTCATACTCCACACCACGGCGCTAATTGCTGACTGGGCTATCGACGGACATTACCCACTGGTCTTCCTTCGCGAGACTCTGTCGTTTTTGGCGTGGGCCCTGGTTGCCGCTTATGCCCTGATTCTTTACCGCTATCGAACTCAGGCGCTGGGCGTCTTTACGATGCCACTCATCTGCGCACTAACTTTCATAGCGCTCCTGATCAAATCCGATCCTCAGGAAGCTTCGGCGTGGTACTCGACAACATGGCTGTTTCCAATCTTCGTGGTGTTCATCGCCAGCGTGATCTACCTACTCCAGGAGCGTGAATTAAAACTCAAGACTTTCAGCGCAATGTTTCATCGCCTGCCGCCGTTGTCGACCGTCAACCAGCTCGCAACTACAGCTGCCATTTTTGGTCTGACTCTGCTGACGTTGGGCATCGCAACAGGAATGCTCTGGTCATGGGCTCGCTACGGACGGATCTGGGCCAATGATCCAAAGGAGATATTTGCGCTACTTACGTGGCTGCTTTATTTCGCCCTACTGGTCTACAGATCCACCGCAAACTGGCGCGGTCGTAATGCAGCGTGGCTAGGCGTCGCGGGTTTTGCTCTCGTACTTTGTACTTTTTTCGGTACTCGTCTTTTGAAGAGCTACCACGCGCGTAGATTTCAAATGTCGATTGTCTTAGTAGGCATCAATCACAAGACCGCACCCGTCGAGGTGCGCGAACTGCTCGCCTTTTCCGATCAAGCGTGCGCGGCTGGCTTGCGACGTTTGGTTGACGGCGAAGTCGTTCGCGAAGGGCTGATTGTCTCCACTTGCAATCGAGTCGAGATTCTCAGCGCCACAACTGCCGAGCAAGTCGACATTGGAACAGAACGAATCACAGAGTTTCTCGATAGTACACAAAAGCTCCCCCCTGGATTTCTAACCCAACACATCTACCAGCACCGCGACGAAGAAGCTGTTCGGCATCTTTTTCGAGTCGCTTCGTCACTCGATTCCATGGTGGTCGGCGAACCGCAGGTGTTGGGCCAGGTTCGGCATGCTTATTCACTTGCCGTGGAAGCCGGTACGGCGGGTCGCGTGCTCAATCGACTTGTCCATCACACTTTTCGCGTCGCCAAACGAGTCCGAACTGAAACCGGCATAGCGTCCAACGCGGTCTCGATTAGTTACATGGCAGTAGAACTTGGCAAGAAGATTTTCGAATCTTTGAAAGATCGGACCGTGTTGCTGGTAGGGGCGGGTGAAATGGCAGAGTTGTCCGCGCGACATCTACTCAACGCCGGTGCATCAAGGTTATTGATCACAAATCGCACTGCTCTCTCGTCGCAACATCTTGCCGAAGAATTCGGCAGCGAGGCGGTTCCCTTCACCGAACTTGAAAAATGGTTGGGTGAAGCTGACGTTGTGATCTGTTCGACAGGTTCACCGGATTACGTTGTGACTGAAGAAATGACGCGCAAAGCACGCGAGAGACGTCGCAACCGTCCCATGTGCATGATCGATATCAGTGTTCCGCGCAACATCGATCCGAAAGCCGGCAGCGTCGCAAATGTTTTTGTGTTCGACATCGACGACCTCGAGTCGGTCATATCTTCAAACATCCGCGAACGTGAACGCGAAGCAGAAAGCGCGGAGTTGATCGTCCAGTCAGAAGTAATGCAATTTCAGCAGTCACTGCGATTGATGGACATGGGTCCAACAATTGGAGCCTTGCGTAACAAGCTTCAAAGCATTGCGCGAACTGAGCTCGAGCGGCAGCGAAAAGCACTTGGCGATCTTTCGCCCGATCAGGAGGCAGCTGTCGAGCAACTTCTGCTAGCGACTGTGAACAAGATCTCGCATCCTGTACTCAATCAGATGCGCCGTTTCTACGAGGCAAGTGACGTAGAAACAATGCAGGAAATCAAGGATGCTTTTGGATCCGACGAATGAACAAGCGTTCTTTAGTAATCGGGTCGCGAGGATCCAAACTCGCTTTGTGGCAGGCGGAACATGCGCGTAACCAGCTGGCCGGCATCGATCCCACTCTCGAAGTAACAATCCAAATAATTAAAACAAGCGGAGACATTAAATCCGATCCGCTTTCGGTGATCGGTGGCAAGGGTGTTTTCACAAAAGAACTTGAAGATGCTTTGCTCGACGGGCGTATCGACCTCGCGGTCCATTCTCTTAAGGATCTGCCAACAACTCTTCCTGAAGGGCTGTCAATAAGTTCTATCGGAAAACGGAGCGATCCAAGAGATGCGCTGGTGTTGAAAGAGCCTAGAGACATCTCCTCGCTTCGGGATTTACCCCCAGGCGCGGTTATCGGCACGTCGAGTCCGCGTCGTTTGGCCCAACTCAAATCACTGCGACCTGATCTCGACGTGAAGGACCTGCGCGGAAATGTTGACACTCGCCTGAGGAAACTCGACGAAGGTGAGTACGACGCACTTCTACTGGCAAGCGCTGGCTTAATCCGTCTCGGTTTAGAGAACAGAATCAGCCTGGCAATCGCAACTGACGAAATGCTTCCAGCTGTCGGGCAAGGCGCGATCGCGATTGAGACTCGCGCTGGAGATGAATTCACAACTGATAAGGTGTCTCAACTCAACCACGAAGCCACGCGAATCGCTTGTTTGGCAGAGCGAGCTTTGCTGCGCACACTCGGAGGAGGTTGTCAGTTCCCGATTGCTGCTCATGCCGTTGTCGACAACGGACAACTTCACCTCCAGGGGTTAGTTGCAGCGCCCGACGGTTCCAACATTCTCCGGGAAAGAATCGATGGATCTACACAACAACCCGAAGAACTTGGTTCGCTGCTGGCAAAGCGACTAAACGAACTCGGTGCGGCTTCGATTCTCCACGTCAAATTATGACTCAACCACTCGCCGGGCGAACGATTGTCATCACTCGAGCGGCTGAGCAAGCGCCTGACTTTGTTGCTGCGCTGGAGAGTTACGGAGCAAAGGTCCTGAGTTGTCCTACCATAGAGATCCAGCCGCTTGAAAACTACGAGCGACTCGACGAAGCTCTTGATCACTTATATGGCTACGATTGGCTCATCTTTACGAGTGTGAATGGCGCTGAGTTTTTTCTAAGGCGCTTTAAAGAGCAAAACCATTCAATCAGTGACCTGGACGAGTTGAAGGTATGCGCCATCGGAGAAGTCACGGCAAACAAGCTACGCGACGAGCATGTGCACGTTGATGTGGTCCCAACACATTCGAATGCCGAGGGCGTGTTTGCAGCGATGTCGGAATACGTTGGTGGTAATGAACAAATCGGCGCCCTGAACATTCTGATACCTCGTGCGGCAAGCGGAAGAGACCAGTTACCGAAATCACTGGGAGCGGCAGGTGCGCGTGTCGACCTTGTCCCGACTTATCGCACAGTGGCTCCGGCTGATCTTGATCGCGGACGTTTAAGCGCGATGCTGGCAGGGAGTGCTGACTGTATTGCCTTCACCAGTTCATCAACAGTAAAGAATCTGGCTCTGCTTTTCGATACTCATGATTTAAGTGGATCGTTGCAGAGTTTAGCTATCGCTTGCATCGGTGAAGTCACTGCAGCGACAGCCAGGGAATATGGGCTCAAGGTCGATATCCAACCAGCGCAAACCAGTGTGAATGAACTTGCCCGAGCAATCGCTGATTACTTCACAACAACCATGACAAATGACAAATAGCCCGTGCTACACTCCAATTCGATGTCGACACGAAGCGTTCTCATCTACGAAACGGATCGCGAGAGTGGATCATCACTTCGTGATCTCCTCACCAGCTGGGGCTACCATGCGATAGTTGCTGACGACATCCCGGGCGCCTTAAAGGCAGTCAACGAATTCAAGCCGGCTTTAGTTGTCGATGGCGGATCCAAAGAGTCCAATGGGGACTTTGAGCTTGTGCGTAAGCTCCGTCAAACCAATGAAGAACTGCCTGTTGTTTTACTCGCCCAACAGGGGTCGATCGAAGACGCCGTTCATGCTATTCAACAGGAAGGTGTCTATCACTATTTCGAAAAGCCAATCGATCCAAACAAGCTGCGCCTGGTATTGGATCGTGCGCTCGAACTCTCCGAAGCAAAACGAGAAAACGAACTCCTGCGACGACAGCTACAGGATCGTGGTGCGTTTGGTGAACTGGTTGGCAACTCCGATCCCATTCGCAAGGTTTACACACTAATCGAGCAGGTCGCACCGTCTTCGGCTTCGGTTCTAATTACCGGTGATTCCGGGACCGGAAAAGAACTCGTCGCGCGCACGATTCACAACATGAGTCCACGAAAGGACAAGCCTTTCGTCGCGATCAATTGTTCGGCAATTCCTGAGTCGCTAATGGAGTCGGAGCTGTTCGGTCACGAAAAAGGCGCCTTTACCGGCGCCGCGTCGCGTAGACAGGGATGTTTCGAACTGGCTGACACAGGAACTTTGTTACTCGATGAAATTGGCGAGATGCCCCCCTTGCTACAGGCAAAACTTCTACGGGTGATCGAGGAACGCGCCGTGCGACGGCTCGGTAGTCGCAAAGAAATCCAGATTGACGTTCGACTCCTCGCCGCAACAAATCGCAAAACTCAACAGGCTGTCGACGAAGGTAAACTACGCGAGGATCTACTTTACCGGCTCAATGTCTTCGGCATTCAATTGCCGCCGCTCAGCGAACGAAAAGAAGATCTGCCACTCCTCGCTCAGCACCTTGTAACTCAACTGGCCGAGAAGCACGGGAGACCGGCACGTTTTCTGAGCCCGTCGGCGCTGAACGCCCTACAGTTTCACGCCTGGCCTGGAAACGTACGCGAACTTCGAAACGTCATAGAACGCGCTGTCATCATCTGCTCCGGCGATCAAATCGAACGACACCACTTCGCTCCATATCCGATCGAACAGCGTGAACGACTTCGCAACGAGGATACAATTTCACTGCCGGTCGGAACTCCGCTCGAAGAAGTCGAAAGACAAATGATCATGCGTACATTGCATAAGACCAAGAACAACAAGACCCGGGCAGCTGAACTTCTTGGCATAAGTCTGAAGACGCTTCATAACAAGTTGAATCTCTATCGCGAGCGTGGCCTCATAAATGACGAATGAGACGTCGGTCCTTCTCTTCTTCATAGACGGTCTGGGCATCGGTACACGAGGCCCTGAAAATCCCCTCGACAATCTTGACGCAACTCCACTGGCAGTTTTTCAGGACGAAGAGCCTCAGTCGTTTCTTGACGGCATAGTTGTCCCCACCGACCCTCGCATGGGAGTTGAAGGTCGACCGCAGAGCGCTTCGGGACAAACAACCATACTCACCGGAATCAACGCACCGGGAGCCGTCGGTTATCACAAGCAGGGGTTTCCCAACAAAGCGCTGCTCGAGATCATTGGGCGGTATTCAATCTTCAAGCAACTTCGCGACGCGGGTGTTGGACCAATAACCTTTGCCAACGCATACACGAGCAGATTCTTTGCTGAACGCCCCAGGTGGGTTTCAGCCACGACAGCTGCCGTCGAAGCAGCCGGCATGTCGTTTCGCACAGTTGAG
>QHXL01000139.1:442-12714 GCA_003222935.1 Acidobacteriota bacterium | reverse complement strand
TTGGCTAGGTATAGAGATGCAGTGTGTCGGCTTTGTCGTCGTGAAGGCGCAAAGCTCTTTCTTAAAGGTGATAGGTGTTACAAGCCAGCTTGTCCGATCGAAAAACGAGGTACTCAACCGCCCGGACAGCATGGTAACTCGCTTCGACGTGGAAAAGCGCTGGTAGGATACGGCCAACAGCTGCGCGAAAAGCAGAAGGTCAAGCGCATCTATTTCATTCTTGAAGGTCAATTCAGAAACTATTTCGAACGCGCTGCCCGCCAGAAGGGCATCACGGGTGAGAATCTACTGTTCCTCTTAGAGCGACGTTTGGACAATACGGTATATCGTGCCGGGTTTTCGACCTCACGTCGACAGGCCAGGCAGTTGGTTAATCACGGACATATTCTGGTTAACGACCGCAAAGTAGACATTCCTTCTTTTCAGGTGAAACCAGGCGACTCGATCAGCGTGAAAGAGGCGAGTCGGAAGAATAACCACGTCGAGAGCGCTTGGCAGACAGCCTCTGGCCGAGGACGCCCGGCGTGGATCTCCGCCGATGGTGGAGATATGAATGCTCGAGTAATTAGCTTGCCTGTCCGCGAAGACATCGATCGGCTAATCAACGAGCAATTAATCGTCGAGCTTTATAGCAAGTAATTAACTTACGACCAGCGGCGACGTCTATCACGTCGCCGTCTGGTTGACTGCCTTTTTATAGGAACCGTAACGCTATGGCTATGGATCAAAATAATCTTTGGACCGGATTTCAAATGCCGCGTCGTTTGGCGGCCGATACTGAGACGTTGACTGAACGTTACGGCCGCTTTTCAGCGCAGCCGTTTGAGAGAGGTTTTGGCACAACTGTAGGTAACTCGCTTCGCCGCGCCTTACTTTCATCGATTGAAGGAGCAGCAATCACTGCTGTCAAAATCGAGGGTGTCGAGCATGAGTTCTCCTCAATCAAGGGCGTCGTCGAAGACGCGACTGACGTTATTCTGAACCTCAAGCAGGTTCCTTTTAAGTTGCACAGCAGTGAACCGAAGACGTTGAGAATCTCGAAAGAAGGAGCCGGTGAAGTTACGGCTGCCGACATCGAGGCAGACGGTGATGTCGAGATCCTCGACCCCACTGTCCACATTGCGACCGTAAGCGATGCCGGCTCACTGAAAGTTGAAATGCGTCTCAAGAGAGGTCGTGGTTACGTTTCAGCCGACCGCAACTTCGATGAAGATCTTTCACTCGGTTACATTCCGATCGATTCCGTTCATACCCCGGTGCGGAAGGTCAACTACAACGTCGAGGCAGCTCGACTTGGTCAGAACACCGAGTTCGACAAGTTGACGATTGAAGTTTGGACAGACGGCTCAGTCAAACCGGAAGACTCAATTGGCCTTGCTGCAAAGTTGATCAAGGATCACATGTCGATCTTCATTAATTTTGAAGAAGACACCGACGACTTTGCTTATGCCAAGATGGAGCGTCCGCCGCTGCCACGTAACGATCAGCTCGATCGTTCGGTGGATGAACTTGAGCTGTCGGTGCGTTCATATAATTGTCTTAAAAACGCCGACATCCGAACCATCCGCGACCTGGTCCAACGTAGTGAGCGCGAGATGCTTGCCACCAAGAACTTCGGCAAGAAGTCGTTGAACGAAATTAAAGAGATACTCAATGGAATGGGTCTCGACTTTGGTATGGAGTTCGACGAACAAGGTAACCCGATTCCGGGTACTGGCGGCCGCGACGGAGCAGATTTGTCAGATTTCGAAGGCGACGACGAACAGTAGTTAGAGGGACGGTAGTTAAAGGTCATGCGACACTTAAAGGCACATCGTAAACTGGGTCGCACCAGCGAGCATCGCCACTCGATGCTTCGAAATCTTGCGACTTCGCTTATCAACGCTCGTGACGAACGAATCCAAACGAGTTTGCCAAAAGCAAAGGAGATGCGACCGTTTATTGAAAAAGCTATCACGCTCGCGCGCCAGGCTCAGAACCTGCAAGAAGGTTCGGAAGCGCGTGCGCTTCATCTTCGACGACAGGCCGCCGGCTATTTCCATGCTGGGAATACTTCCGCGTCAGCCCTCACAGGCAAACGAGGAGTGGTCAGAGCTGAGCGCACTGCTGGAGTCGCGGCGCTGAAACGTCTCTTCGGTGAACTCGGCGTACGTTATAAAGATCGACCGGGTGGCTATACGCGTATCCTGAAGCTTGGTAATCGCGTTGGCGATAATGCTGAAGTTGCCATCATTGAGCTGGTCGATAATCCGCGCGAGTTGGAAGCACAGGAAGCTGGCAAGAAACGCGCAGCCAAGACCGCTGGAACTAAGAAGAAAGCGGGTAGCAAGAAATCTAAGGGTAAGGCAGAAGAAGCGGAAGAGACAGCCGCTGACGAATAGTTTGTAGTCGGCATAACGGTGAGCGGGCTCGCTAAATCGCTCTCGAGAAAGGCCCCAACTGATTTTCGGCATTGTGACCCGAGTCTTTTGGGGCTAATCACTTTTTATAAAACACCTTAAGAAGCGTCGATAAGGGAATAGGTCAATCAGGTTTCAATGTCTTCAAGGAAAGATCAAAACGACCAAAACGCGTCGCCACGTCGCTCACGCAAAACTGTCGAGCCGTCTGATCATCCGGCCGCATCAGTCAACATGGATGAGCTGCGAGAGCTGATCGCACTACTGCGCGAAAACGGCTTAGCTGAATTTGAACTGGAGCGAGAAGGCTTTCGCGTTCGACTTCGGAGGGAAGGTACGTTCGTTCCTGGATTGTATCCGGGAGATATGGTCCAGCCTCAGTCTGCGCCAGTTGCAACGAGCAGGCCTGCACCGACAGCTAGCGCCTCGTCTCCTGCGCACCCGGGAGCGCAGGCGGAGACCGCTGCTTCCGAAGACCAGGATTTACATATTATTCCTTCACCAATAGTTGGTACCTTTTATCGTTCCCCATCGCCGACGGCCGAGTCGTTTGTAAAAATTGGCAGCCGGGTTGAGCCGGAGAGTGTGGTCTGCATTATCGAGGCGATGAAGTTGATGAACGAGATCCAGGCGGAAATTGGTGGTGAAGTAGTCAAGATTTACGTTGAGAACGGCCAGCCCGTCGAGTACGGTCAGCCACTCTTTGGAATTAAGAGTTAGCAGTCTTTCCGTCCAACATCTATTGTTCGATAGGTAGCGCTTATTGGACCTTAGCTGTTGGACGTTGGTTTTTACGAGCAGTCAGTCATGTCGTCCAGCCCGCGCAAATTCAAGAAAATATTAATCGCCAATCGAGGTGAAATTGCGTGTCGAATTATTTGGACGTGTAAGGAGATGGGCATCAAGACAGTCGCGGTTCATAGCGACGTCGATCGCGACTCCTTGCATGTGAGATTCGCGGACGAAGCTGCATGTATTGGCCCGGCGCCTTCTGCGCAAAGTTACCTCATTACCTCAACATTCCGGCCATCATTAGCGCTGCCGAGATTTTCAATGTCGACGCAATTCATCCTGGCTATGGATTTCTTGCCGAATCGGCTTACTTTGCCGAAATCTGCGACGCTTGCAACATAAAGTTCATTGGACCAGAAGCTCGCATAATCCGTTTGATGGGCGACAAGATCGAAGCCCGTCGCGCAATGGGTGAAGCAGGCTTACCTGTTCTTCCCGGCAGCAAGCAGGCGATTGAATCGGAAGAAGAAGGATTGAAGTTGGCCCGGGAAATTGGCTTCCCGGTGATTGTAAAAGCATCCGCCGGCGGTGGTGGTCGCGGCATGCGCATCGTTCGCACTGAACAAGAACTGGGTCACGCCCTCGAAACTGCATCGACCGAAGCCGCTGCAGCCTTTAAGGATGGAAGTGTTTACATCGAGCGGTATATCGATCAGCCGCGTCACATTGAAATCCAGGTATTGGGTGATGAATATGGTGAATGCATTCACCTTGGTGAGCGTGAATGTTCAATTCAACGTCGTCACCAGAAGTTGATGGAAGAAGCTCCTTCGACGGTCCTCACGCCTGAGATGCGAAAGACAATGGGTGATGCCGCTGTCGACGCTTGTAAGAAGTTGGGCTACTCGAGTGCCGGCACAGTTGAGTTTCTTCTGGATGCGAGTGGGAAGTTCTACTTCATGGAGATGAACACGCGCATCCAGGTGGAGCATCCAGTCACTGAGATGGTGACTCTGGCCGACATCGTCCGCAACCAGATCAGAATCGCTGAAGGTGAACCTCTCGGCCAAACGCAGGACGACTTGCTGATAGTGGGTCATGCTATCGAGTGTCGGATAAACGCCGAGAATCCGGAGACGTTCGCACCTTCACCGGGTGTGATCACTGCTTTCAATTTACCGGGAGGACCGGGAGTTCGAGTTGATACGTTTGTTTACTCGGGCTATCGGGTGTCGCCTTTTTACGATTCGATGATTGCGAAAGTGATTGTGCATGCCCGCACTCGTGAGCTGGCAATAGCGCGAATGAAGCGGGCATTGGAAGCGATGGTAATTGAGGGCATCAAGACGACGATCCCACTTCACTTAAAGATTATGGACGATCCCCGGTTTCGGGCGGGGGACATTTCGACCAATTTCATGGAGTACTTTTTGAGCCGAAATGTCCGAAAGAATGGCGCGGAAGCAGCGGCCCGGGTGTAGACCGCGTGTGCGGTTGCCGATTAAAGCCCACTTCCTTATAATAACCGACTTTTCTATGGCGATTTATCGCGTCTGAGAGGTAACGAGATGTCACATGCAGTAATCAAAACCGGCGGAAAACAATTCCTGGTACAAGAAGGCCAGACGCTGCGCGTCCCTTCATTAGCGGCTGACGCCGGCAGTTCGGTCGAGATCGAAGCTCTCTTAAGCTCCGGTGCGGAGTCTTCCAAGATTTCGGCCACTGTTGTTGATCACGGGCGAGATCAAAAAATTGTGGTTTTCAAAAAGAAGCGCAGGAAGCAGTACAAGCGGACTCGTGGTCATCGGCAGGGCTACACGACATTAAAGATTGAATCAATCGGCTAGGGTGACATCAGCGAGTGCTGAGCGTATCTCAACACCGGTCACTCATTACTATTCACTGGAGTTTGTTATGGCACACAAAAAGGGCGTTGGCTCATCACGCAATGGTCGCGACTCTCATTCCCAACGCTTGGGTTTGAAAAAATTTGGTGGCGAACGAGTTCTTGGCGGCAACATCATTGCTCGTCAGCGTGGCACTCGTTGGAAGCCCGGTAACAACGTCGGACGAGGTAAGGACGATACTCTTTTTGCATTGGTAGAGGGCATTGTGAAATTTGAAGACAAGGGTCGTTCGGGTAAGTTCATTAGCGTCTACCCACTGGAGCAACCTGCTGCGTAGAAACAACGACCTTCGAAATGCGCGACGCCTGAGTCAGCACAAGATTGTGCTCCCGGGCGTCGTTTTGATTTAGATGTTTATTGATCGCGCCAAGATTCACGTTCAAGGGGGAAACGGAGGCAATGGTGTTACCGCATTCCGACGTGAAAAGTTTGTTCCCAGAGGTGGACCATCTGGTGGTGATGGCGGCCGTGGTGGAGACGTGTTTGTTGTAGCCGATTCTTCGCTCAACACACTCCTGCATCTGCGTTATACCCCGCGTCATATCGCTGACCGTGGACTCCATGGTGAAGGGTCGAATTGTTCGGGTCACACGGGCGAAGACCACGTAGTAAGAGTTCCGGTGGGAACACAGATCTTTGATTTAGAAACAGGCGACTTGTTGGCCGACCTCGCTGAGCCTGGCGCTCGTTGGCTGGCGGCGAAGGGCGGTCGTGGTGGATTTGGCAATGCGCACTTCGCTACCTCGACGAATCGCGCTCCTCGATATCACCAGGAAGGTGGTAAAGGCGAAGTACGCGATCTTCAGTTGGAACTGAAACTGCTCGCAGACGTCGGTCTGGTTGGATTTCCAAATGCCGGTAAGTCGACCCTTATATCGAAAGTCTCAGCTGCACGTCCGAAGATCGCTGACTATCCGTTTACGACATTGGAACCGAACCTGGGCGTTGTTGATTTAGGCGACTTTCGAACGTTGGTGATCGCTGACATTCCCGGCTTGATTGAAGGAGCACATAGCGGCGCTGGCCTGGGAGATCGCTTTCTTCGACATGTCGAGCGCACGAAGCTACTGCTTCACCTTGTAGATGTGTCGTCGATGTCGGGTCGTGAAACAGTTTCAGATTACCTGACTGTTAATCGCGAACTCGAAGCCTATAACTCAGAGTTAGCAATGCGACCGCAGTTAGTGGTAGCGACGAAGTTAGATGCTTTGGATGAACGCGAACGTTTAGAGTCGCTGAAAATACAAGTTGAGAAAGATGGTAAGCGATTCTTTGCCATCTCTTCGGCAACTGGTGAGGGTGTCCGCGAACTGGTGCACGCCATCGCCGCAAGTTTGGATGAACTTAAATCTGAGTCGAAGCCGGCAACGGTAGAACTCGTTTTGTAAGCGATGTGCGCCAAGCAGCGTATAGCCCTTTATGGGGGTACCTTTGACCCGGTTCACCTGGGACATCTCGAGGTGGCGCGCCGAGTCCAAGAGCTATTTGAGATTAAGAAACTACTTTTTGTACCGGCGCAGGTTGCTCCACATAAAGTTGGCAAACTGGTAAGTGCTCCCCTTCATCGCCATGCGATGCTCGCGCTTGCCAGTCAGGACGATCCAACGCTTGCGATATCGACTTTTGAACTTGAGTCACCAGATCGTAGCTACACGATCGATACGCTGACTCACTTTGTCAGCGAATTTGGTGAAACGGCAGACTTGTTCTTTATCATGGGGGCCGATTCTTGGTCGGAGATTACGACCTGGCGAGAGTGGGAACGATTATTAAGGGTTGTGAACCACATTGTCGTAACTCGCCCAGGTTATGAAATTGAGGATTATCCGACCGTAAGGGATCGGATAGTTGATTTGCGTGTTAGTAAACTTCAGGCATTGCTGCCCGAAGGTCCGCGGATCTTCATAACGGACGTCGTTCTGAAAGATATTTCGGCGAGTCAAATTCGACGACTGGCAAGTGCTGGTCGATATTCAGAGCTGACAGGTCTCGTTTCGAAACCTGTTGCTACCTACATTGAGAAGTACCGGATTTACCAGGAATCGAATGAAAGAAAATTCAACTGCTAAAGAACAATCGTTAAACCCGCAACCGGCCGTCAATATCGAATCGCACCAGACGGTCTCCGCGGATCAGCTTGACGAAAGATTGTTGAGCGCTTTGAACGCAGCTGCCGAAAAGAAAGCGCTTGACGTAGTGGTGTTAGACCTTCGTGAGATTGCTAGCTTCACTGATTTCTTCGTCATTGCGACCGGTGCGAATGAGCGGCAAGTTCAAGCCATATCAGACGAGGTTTATGAGACGCTGAAGAAATCTGGCTCAACGGCTGCTCGAGTGGAAGGCTACAAAACTGCCGAGTGGGTACTGCTGGATTATGGCGATTTCGTTTTTCACGTCTTCGAACAGAAGGCGCGACAGTTTTACGACCTTGAGCGTCTCTGGCGTGAGTCAAAACGAGTTGATCTACCGCCGGAGATCGTTGGAACTAGTTCTTTGAGAAGAGACTCGTGATCGAAATATTTGCGCGCTCGAAAGGAATGCGCGAGGTCGTTGATCTCGCGGAGCGCGTAAGTACAACTGCTTCGAATGTTTTGATCACTGGTGAGTCAGGGGCGGGAAAGGATGTACTCGCGTCTTTCATTCATCTCATGTCACCGCGAGCCCAGGCGCCATTCGTTAAGATCGATTGTGCGACGCTACCCGGCGAATTACTTGAGGCTGAGCTCTTTGGTTTTGAGCGGGGCGCTTTCACCGGTGCGACCGAGGCTAAGCCGGGACGCCTGGAAGCTGCAGACAACGGAACGATAGTTCTGGATGAAATCGCTCACCTGTCAGTTGATGCGCAGGCAAAACTGTTGCGCGTTATCGAAGAGCGAGAGTTTGAACGACTTGGTGGAAGAAAAACGCTCAAGCTCGACGCACGTCTAATCGCGTTGACGAATGTCGATCTTGATGAAGCAGTTAGACGCCAGGCGTTTCGAGCGGATCTTTTTTATCGGTTAAATGTAGTCCGCATACACGTACCACCGTTGCGTGAGCGCGAAGATGATCTTTTACAACTTGTGAAGCATTTTGTTTCGCAGTACTCAGCGAAGCATGGTCGCAAGGTCGTGGGAATTGCAGCTCCTGCTTTGGCGATTCTGCGCGCTTATGAGTTTCCAGGTAACGCTCGTGAACTGGCCAACATTTTGGAGCGGGCCGTAATCGTGGCGCGCGGTAAACGTATCGAAGTTGAGGATTTGCCTCCCAGCGTGAGCGCTGCCGTTAGAACAGGAAGCGCGAAGCCAATGAGCTTGGCTCAACTGGAGGCCGTTTACATAGCCGACATTCTTGCATCTACTGGCGGTAACAAAACCGAGACGGCACGAATTCTCGGAATCAGCCGCAAGAATTTGTACGAGAAGATTGCGCGCTATGAGTTGAAGGCTTAGCCGAGTGTACAAGATGCGTTTTCGTGTTATCATCTGGACGGGGAAGACACGCGATTCGCGGCTGCGTTCCTTGATTGAGGATTATTCAGAGAGACTTTCTCACTTCGTGCGTTGCGAAGTGACTGAGTTGAAAGAGTCGGGTCGAGAAGACAAGGCGGGCATCGATAGAGACTTAAAACGCATCTCAGACGCGCTCCGCCCTGGCTCTGTTACGGTTCTTCTAGATCCAGAAGGCAAGGAGTGGACGTCCCAGCAATTAGCCGAACAGGTGAAGACCTGGGAGGTTAACGGGACTAAGGAGGTTGCGTTTGTTATTGGTGGTCCGCAGGGTCTATCGCCAGAACTATTGGCCCGTGCTGACAAGCGTTGGTCGCTAACTCGTTTGACACTTACTCATGAGATGGCCCGCGTTTTGTTGTTTGAGCAGTTGTACAGGGCGTACACAATTGTTCATGGTTTACCGTATCAGAAATAGCAACGACTAAGTCTTATTCAAGTGGGGTGGAGGATTAAAACTAATAATGGATAAACGGCGAACTAAAGTTTTCCGAGATAAACTCCTTGGCCGTCGCGAGGGTCTTGTTGGTCAGGTGCAGGCGGCGGAATTATACAGTCGCGAGCGAGATGCCGAAGCAACACAGGACCCGGCCGACATGGCTGCAAACGCATACACCAAAGAGCTGCTGGTCTCGATGTCAGACAACGATCGTCAGCTGCTCAATTTGATTGACGAAGCACTCGAGCGAATTGAAACCACAGGCTACGGCAAGTGTGTGCATTGTGGTGAGGTATTACCAGAGAAGCGCCTCGACGCGGTACCCTGGGCGCGTCATTGTGTTCGATGCCAGGATCTTCAGGAGCGTGGACTTCTCGGCGAAGACGAAGATTAGTACTAATACGAGGTGGATGACATAATAACGGTCTCCCGAGCAATCGGGAGGCCGTTTCTTATTTGGTTCATATGTTCCTCACGCGAGCCACCTTGTCTTTCTACGATGCTTTGCTGACCCTGGCATACCCGCAGGTATGTTCACTATGCGGGAATAGTGTCGAAAGTCGAATCTACGGGAGTGTTTGTCGGAGCTGTTGGAAGTCAACTCGTGTATTTACCGGCGCTGAAGTTATCTGCTGGAAGTGTGGAGTTCCTTCTCGTGAAGGAATACATCGTAAGGAAGCAGAGACGATTAGGTGCAGAAGGTGTGACTTGCAGCCGTTTGAAGCGGCGCGTGCGTGTGGAGTTTACGAAGGAGCGTTGCGTGAATCGGCGTTGTTACTTAAACGACAGCCAAACCTTTCGGCACATCTTCTAAATCTGTTAGTTGGAGTTGCGAGATGTTCTCCCCTCGATCAGGCAACGCGAATCGTCCCGGTGCCGCTTCATCCGGAACGTGAACGTGAACGTGGATTCAATCAAGCTCTTTTGATCTCAAAGGCCATAGCGCCGGCGCTCGGCTTGATGGTCGATGAACAAAGTCTTTTTCGGATTGGAATGTCTCATCGGTATCGTGCAGGCCTGGATGCAAAGGGACGACGCGATACTGTGGAGCGGGCATTCTCGGTGAGGTTTCCTCAATTGATTGAGGGAGAAATAATTCTTCTGGTAGACGATGTATTCACGACGGGGGCGACGGTTTCGAGTTGCGCTGAAGTGTTGCTATCAGAAGGCGCCAGGGCTGTTTACGTTTTAACTATTGCCAGACCCGCCTGGTAATTCGGCAGATAGAGCTTGATTTAAGGCAAAGGCAACATAATTTTGACACTCTCTTTGACGCTCGCGTAATATCACGCTCAGTATGAATGGCCGAGTTTTAGTCCTGAATACTTCGTTTGAGCCTATAAATGTGTGCACCGAAAGGCGTGCAGTAGTAATGATTTTTAAGGGTGTTGCCCGGGTCGAAGAACACAACGGCCACATGCTTCATTCACAGAAACTGTCCATTCATGCTCCGTCAGTAATACGTCTTACTGAGTACATTCACATTCCATTTGAACGAAGGTCCCTGTCGCGAAAGAACATTCTTTTGCGTGATCATTCAACTTGCCAGTATTGCGGCCGCCAGTATCCGCCGTCGGAGTTGACCCTCGATCACGTGCTTCCACGCTCGCGTGGTGGGGAGTCAGCGTGGGATAATCTGGTTGCCTGCTGCAAACGCTGTAATCATAAGAAGGGCAATCGCACTCCCGAAGAATCCGGAATGCACCTGTTGCGCCGACCCCGAGGTTTTTCGTTACACGTAAACCGGCAGATTATGCGTTATCTTGGTCGAGCAGATGAGACTTGGAGAAAGTATCTTTTCTACGAGTCTGACAACGGTGAGTGATGGCTGGAAAGAGGAAAACAAATGACTGAAAATATGTTAGCGATCGCTGGGTTGGGTACTCCGGAACTGGTAGTAATTGCAATCGTGATCTTTTTGCTCTTCGGCGCCACCCGGTTGCCACAGTTGGCAAAAGCTCTCGGACAAAGCAAACGAGCTTTTAAAGATGGCCTGGACGAGGGCGAGAGGGACGGGCGCAAAGACCTGGAAAAGTAACGCTTCTGTTACTTTTCTCGCCCCGTCAGTGACTGTGCGTTTTGCGACCCACCAACACAGTAGCTTTCACTGACAGCGCGAATTCCGCCTCATGGCGCTCTTCGTTTATCAGCCGCGTTATCTCATCCATTACTGCTGTTCTCGACTCCTCAGGCACTGATGCCAACCAGTCTTTCATAAGAAACTCGGCTACCAGCGGAGCGTTAAGAAATTGCTCTCCCGACGCGAAGTCGAATTCTTCAATACTGGTCCATGACTCGACGTCGTTGAGACCTTCGTCCTCAGCCATCATTTCGATATCAGACACCGACGGTAATTCCATGATCAGAAGTTCGACGTTTGATTCCTGACCGAGGAGTCCGACGTTGTGCAGCGCTTCCCAATAGATCGAAAAGAACTCCCCAAAACTAGACGCAGTAGGAACCGCCAGGGCAATGTGCGCCCCGGGGGCAGCGACTCGAACCATTTCTGAGAAGACCCTTCGGAGTCGACGTTGTGGAATCAACGATGCGTTTCCAATCACCGCGTCAAAATTACTATCAGGTAGTTCGAGGTGGTCCAGGGCTGCCTGACGAAACTCGGCTTGTTCACTGGTTGCGCTTGCCTTTGCTTTAGCAATTTCCAAACACTCCTGATTCTCATCCAGGCAGAGAAACTGCACATTCCTGCCGGCGCGATCATGAAGAGCTAAGGCATGACCACCCGTTCCGGCGGCCACATACAAAACTTTGCCTTCTTTTGGGAGTTTAATATGCTTATCAAACAGTTCTGCAAAACGTTCTCCCCAATCCGGAGCGATAAAGAGGTCATGCAGGAAAGCTAATTCCTTCTCGGTTTTAGAAGTACTCATCTAGGTCTTGATCTACCCTTCGTTCGTATTCTCTGGTTCAAAATATTTTCTGCCACGCAGTTTTTCCGGCAGGCATTCCATCTCGTCCTTGGCGGCCGGGTCGTCATGTACGTAGCGGTATTCCTTGCCGTAACCGACGTGTTTCATCAAAGGTGTCGCAGCATTTCGGAGATGTAAAGGTACCGGTTCCCGCGCTGTTTCCTGTGCGTCGATTGCGGCCGCCTGATAAGCGCTTTTGACGGAATTTGATTTGGGAGCTTGCGCAAGGTAAATGGTCGCCTGGGATAGTGGAAAGAGACCCTCGGGCAAACCGATCAGGCGAACAATGTCTGCTGCTGCTGCCGCTTGGACCATCGCCTGGGGATCAGCGAGTCCGATGTCTTCCGATGCGAGAATGCACAAACGTCTCGCAATAAATA
>QHXL01000139.1:0-389 GCA_003222935.1 Acidobacteriota bacterium | reverse complement strand
CATCGGAGTTACGGAGTGATTTTATAAGCGCCGAGGCGAGGTTGTAATGCTCTTCGCCACCTTTATCGTAGGCATAGTGCGCACGACCAAGTGCCTCGATAATCGTCTGCTCCGTCACACTCCGCACACCTTCTGCGTTTGGTTCAGTTGACTCGACGGCCGTATCGAGTGCGGTCAAAGCAACACGAGCGTCGCCTCCGGCCGAGTGGGCAATTCTGCCCAGGAGCTCATCTGAGATTTCAGCGTGATGGTTTGCGATTCCTCGTTCTTCATCGTTCAGAGCGTTTTGCAGAATCGATTTGATCTCATCTTCTGATAATTGATTCAGAACGACGACGCGGCTACGTGACAACAGTGCGCCATTGACTTCGAATGATGGATTCTCGGTA
>QHXL01000682.1:2739-3556 GCA_003222935.1 Acidobacteriota bacterium | reverse complement strand
ATCAATCCAGTGGCGCAACTCCCGCACAAGACACTCTTTCACGAAATGGCCCATGTGCTTTTGCACACGTCCGAAGGCGATTTCACCGACACCGAACAGACTCCGAGAAACCTTCGCGAAGTCGAAGCGGAGTCAGTCGCTTTGTTGTGCTGCGAAGCATTGAACCTTGAAGGTGCGGACTATTGCAGAGGCTATATCCAAAACTGGCTGTATCAGGGAATCGGATACGACGCCGACGCGATCCCCGAAAAGAGCGCACAGAAAATCTTCCGCGCAGCCGATCAAATCCTTCGCGCAGGACGACCGACGAGAGAGCGATCAGCGGAATACGCGAACTGAGACGCAAAACGAAAAGGGTCAGGTATGCGCGCGAACGCTGCCTGACCCGCCACACCAACTTTTCAACCCCTGAGGGAGAACGATTCATGCTTATTAGCCAGAACTTCACACCTAAGCGAACACGCCGGGTAGACGATCCTGCCATTGGCACTCTTAAGCTTCTGACCGGGTTAGAAATGCTTGCGCTTCATGATTACTGTCCATTGATCGCCGTGTCTTTGCGGTTCGCCGTTGTTGTTCCTTGAACTCAGTCTTCCGCGAACTCTAACTCAATTTGCTAGCGCCCTCTCGCCGAGCTGAAAAGGTTTGTCAATCTCTGCAAAGCTATGTAGAATTGCCTAGACTTCTATAGCATAGGATCTTCTCTCTGATCCGAAAGTCCGTACTAAGGAGGCTCGTTATGGCAAGCGTGAAGGGCTACAGTCTCAAACAGGTCGCGAAGAAGGTTGGTCGACATGACGCCACTATCGTTCGGTGG
>QHXL01000682.1:1409-2593 GCA_003222935.1 Acidobacteriota bacterium | reverse complement strand
ATCAAATGAACGGGAGTCTCATCACACTTCCTGACGGTTCCTCCTTCTCCATCATAAAGCCACTTGTCGGATTTCGGTCAGAAATTGAGCGGCAAATTAGGAGGTTTCCCTTCGAGAAGAATGTGTTCTTAATGATGAGGTTTCGAGACCCGAATAAGGCCCTTTCGGACTTCATCATTGAAACGCTGAAAGCAGCTGGGCTGAATGGCGTCAGAGCTGACCATCCAGATTGGAATCTCACGAACAACGTTTACAATCCAGTGGCCGTTCTTTATTGCTGTAAGTACGGCATCGCTTTGTTTGACGAAGCTGAAGCAAACCAAGCATACAACTCAAACGTCATCTATGAACTTGGGATGATGCACTGTCTCGGCAGAGAATGCCTAATTCTAAAAAACGATTCCCTGCCGGTGGTTCCTTTCGATCTCATCAAGGACCTTTACATGCCATATAAGGGAGACTTGGCGGTGCGGACGAACGTCCAGCTGTGGCTGCAGCGTTTCGCACCGGACGCCTCTGCGACATACTTTCCGGTAAGTTCGAAGGGGGCGTCTAAGCTGGAATCTGCTGCAGTTGCCGCTCCAATAGACATAGATAAGGCTGATACGGTCGTCGCATCGCCAGACGGACAAAGAAGAAGTGGACAGTATCTTGGAGCATCAAGCTTACAAACCACCGCAAGAGATCAACATCAGTTAGAGTCCAAGTACTTTTCCTAGATGAGAATGGGTTCGCACTGGAGGATCACACTGGATCACCAACACGGCTTACTTCAGGTAAGACGATGCCCCTTAAAGGAACTTTAGCGATGAGCCCAGATTTGGCAAATCGGGTTCAGCGTGCAATGGTGAGAGTATCAACGGCGAGAAAGTGATCAGCATGACAATCTTCTTCCCAAGCTGATTGGCTGGCGGCCTTTCCCACCGCTGCGGTGGCTGCGCCCCGCGACTCGCATCGAAAAGCTAACCTGGCAAGCTTCACGCGCAGCTCGTCGGGGGCGTCGCTCAACTCGCGACCGTTCAGCCTTCCGCGAAGGCTCTATGAAATTGCCATGGCTATTCCATCAGACTTAATAGCCCACTATTCCACCAAAGCGTTTCATACCCGTATCTCGGCGCTATCCTTTGTTGGGGCAGTATTAGGGGCAGCCTTACTCTGGATTGACGATGTTAATCGATCACAGA
>QHXL01000682.1:0-1268 GCA_003222935.1 Acidobacteriota bacterium | reverse complement strand
AGGATTTCTCAGACATGAATGAGGGTCCTTGGCGAAAAAAAGGAAAGCGAATTTCTAATTTCAGGGCGTTCTTGAATCGCTTCTTATTGACATGGTCAACGTATTTGCCCGGACTCTTTGCGGGAGCTTTCCTTACACTCAGATGGGGAATGAATCTCGGGGCATTTCTTGGATTGTCGATATCTATCGGTGTTTTTCTGTGGTGGTTAGTATATACAGCAAAACCTCTAAACCCTGGGAAGTTTCTTAGCGAAGAAGAGAAGCGCAAGAGGCTAGAGAACTGAGCACATCTATTCGCAACCAGGCCAAACTAATCGTTGGGCACCTGAACTCGATCGTTGGGCGTATTTGAGTAACGGGCGACCGTCGGAGGAGGTAGGAGAAATATGAAAATATTTCTTGGAAGTTCAGAAGAATGCAAAGAAGACATGCACAGGGTCGCCCAATGGATTGAGGGAATTAAGCACACACCAATACCTTGGGATGATTCCGAACGGTTTAGGCTGGGAGAATATAACCTCTCCAGCCTTATTGAGATCAGCCGGGACGTTGACGCGGCTATCTTGATTTTCGGCGAGGATGACGGCGTGTGGTCTAGAACAGGTTTTCAGACTCAGGCGAGAGACAACGTTCTAATCGAGTATGGCCTTTTCACAGGAGTTTTGGGCGAACAGAATACAATAATATGTTGCAAAGGGAAGCCGAAGATACCATCTGATCTAAGCGGGCGGATACTTGCAGATTTGGATAAACCGGCTACCGCTCAACAGAAAATCTCGCATTGGGCGAGGCGCCTAAGGTCCAAGAGAGAAAGTTCACCTCCCGAAAGTCCGACTTTGATAGAGATCCTAGACAATTTTTCGGCCATCGAAAAACAACAGGCTAGGCGGTTCCAATCGTGGTTGTGTAAGAAACATCTTGAGTCGACTTTACAAGCCCTCAAGCCGATAAGAGAACAGATGAGTAGGCATGGAGCATTTAACTACAGCCATGAAGTAACCAGACACCTTCTACCAGATCGGCTAGATACAATCCTGGCGCTCTGTGGAAGGAAATTCACAGATCGAGAAGATAACAAAGATTATTTCGCTGAGTTCTATGAATTTGCTAAACGACGCAGGAAGAAGAAACCTCAGCACCGTGATGGAATCTACGTGTGTAGGATTTTTGTAGAGGTGGACGAAGGGCGCTTAGCGCCATTTATGGATGATGAATTCAAGCGTCACGAAGCGAGTCGTCAAGATGGGGTGCTGGGCCTAACTATTAAG
>QHXL01000138.1 GCA_003222935.1 Acidobacteriota bacterium | reverse complement strand
AGGGGTCAGGGTTGGGCCATGTTGGGTCTATGTCAGTTTCAAACGGGCGAATATGAACGCGCCGTGGTCTCACTGCAAAAGGGACGTGCCCAGGGAGTAAACGACGATTCGGAGCTGGCCGCAGTCGTCCGTTACCACGCGGCAATTCTCTATATACGTTTTGAGCAGTACGAAATCGCATTCGACATACTTCGCGAATTCATGAGGATTGGTCACTACAGTCCTAAAGTGGTCGAGGCGTTTGGTCTGACTATGCTGAGGTTGCCCTATTTGCCAAAGGAGGTGCCGCCCGATAAACGTGACGAAATCCTCATTGCAGGTCAGGCTGGCTACAACATGGCCGCAAGACAGTTGGACCAGGCACGCACCGCGTTTGACATGCTTTTGGCCCAGTATCCCAATGATCCGAATGTTCATTATGGATTCGGAGTTTTTATGTTGACTCAAGATGCTGACGCCGCTATCAAGGAGTTTCAGCGCGAGCTCGAGATATCACCAAATCACGTGCCGGCTCGGTTGCAAATCGCGTTTGAGTACCTGAAGCGCGACCAGTACAACGACGCGTTGCCCCTGGCGGAGAAGGCAGTACAACTCGCACCGAAGTTATACGCCGCGCGAAACGTGCTTGGCCGGGTTTTGCTTGAACTCGGACAGGTGGATAGATCGATCAAAGAACTTGAGGAAGGAGTCCGGCTCGCACCTTCAAGTCCTGAAATGCATTTTGCGTTGTCGCGGGCATACGCCAAAGCAGGTCGCAAAGAAGACGCGAATCGAGAGCGCGATACCTTCAAAAAGTTGCAAGACCAACAAACCAAGCAACGTGACTCCCAGCTGGTCAGCCCATCCAATCCCAATCCCGATAAACCGAATCCATAATTCTGACGGAAATATCGCAGACTAACTTCATGGTCCAACGTGTCAATCAGTCCGCTTTGCTCCTGGACGCCCTCGTGTTATGCCTCGGTGTCATCGGACTAATCTTCCTCGGTACCCCGCTAGTTAATGGTCAGGCGACTCAAAGGAAATGGAACCCGAGACGCACTCCCGTAGGTACGGAGTTCATAGGCGATCAAGCTTGTGGCGAATGTCATAAGAAGGCTTTCGCTGTTCACCCGAAAAGCGGCATGGCGATGGCAATGGAGCCGGTGGCAGAGTCGCGAGTACTCACCGACAATCCCCAATTGTCGATGACGGCCGGTCCGTACAAATACGAAATCAAACGACAGGGCAAACAGAGTTTCTATTCGGTGACGGATGGGAAGGACACGATCTCGGTTCCGATTCCTTTTGCGTTTGGCCAGGGTAGGATGGGCCAAACTTACGTGCTTGAGCGGGGGGGGAAGCTCTACGAAAGTCTGGTTAGCTTTTATGCCGAAACTAAAGGACTCGACTTTACCGTTGGTGCGCCTCGGGGTGTTGCCTCTTCGCTGAACGACGCCTTTGGTCGACTGCTGACAGAGAACGAGATAAGAAGTTGTTTCAGCTGTCATTCAAACAACGCGACCAGTGGCTCACAACTTCAACTTGAAAAACTTACGCACGGCATTCGGTGTGAAACCTGCCACGGTCCTGGCAAGGAACACCTGGCGGCCGTCAAAGCCGGCGAACCTGGTTACAAATCGATTTTCAATCCGGGCCGTTTGAGTGGCGAAGAACTGACGCAGCAGTTCTGCGCTTCCTGCCATCGTGGTGTCGAGGAGTTTTCACTGCTGCAAAGCATGGGAATGAATAACGTTCGTTTTCAGCCTTATCGTATTTTTCAAAGTAAGTGTTATTCCGACGATCGAAACATCAGTTGCGTCGCCTGTCATAATCCTCATGAGACGCTTAAAGAGGACGCCGCATACTACGACGCGAAGTGTTCACGCTGTCATGCGGTAAAAGGTAAACCGGCGGCACAGGGTGCGCAGCCGAGTTGTCCCGTCGCCGACAAGAATTGCACGTCTTGCCACATGCCGAAAATCGAAATTAAGCCGGCGCATTTCAAGTTTACGGATCATTACATACGCATCGTCAAACCAGGTGAAGAGTTTCCCAAGTGAAAAATAGAAGCATGCGAATCTTACGTGTACTTGCTCTCGGGATGGGGGTCTTTGCCGCAGTTGCGTTTCGCACCACGACTGTGAAGATGGCTACTGACCAAACCGTCGCGGCTACCCCAATTGTTTTTGCCGAAGTACCCACGTCGGAATCCAAAATTACCTGGGTTCATGACAATGGTCGCTCGGAAACTCGTCATTTGCCGGAGACTTGCGGCGGGGGCGGGCTTTTCTTCGATTACGACAACGACGGTTGGCTCGACATCTACCTGGTCAACAGTGGACCATCAGATTTCTATACACCAAAAACGCCGATTCGCAATGCCCTTTATCGCAATAATGGCAACGGCTCATTTACCGACGTCACCGAAAAAGCCGGGGTCGCCTGTGGAAAGATGGGCCACTTTGGAATGGGTGCGGCGGCGTCCGATTTCGACGGCGATGGTTGGCAGGATCTGTACGTCACGAACTACGGACGCAACGTCCTGTTCAAGAACAACGGTAACGGGACATTTTCAGACATAACGGACAAGGCGGGCGTCGCTGCACCGAACTGGTCCACGTGTGCAACCTGGTTTGATTACGACAACGACGCCAAGCTCGATCTCTTCGTTTCGAGTTTTGTGCAGTACAGCGGAAAAGGAACAATCTTCTGCGGAGATAATCGCATCGGACGGCGCTACTACTGCGTGCCGCGCGTCTTCAAGCCGCGTTCGAGCTATCTGTTTCACAACGATGGTGCCGGCAAATTTTCAGACGTCAGTACCTCGTCCGGAATTGCTGCCTCGCAGGGCAAATCGTTTGGCGCGGTTGCGACTGATGTCAACAACGATGGGTTGACTGATCTGTTCGTGGCCAACGATACCCTGGAAAACTTTCTTTTCCTGAACAAGGGGAAAGGGAAGTTTGACGAAGTCGGACTGCTCGCTGGAGTCGCGTACAGTGATTCAGGCGCCCCTCGCTCAGGCATGGGAGTCGACGCGGCTGACTACGACGGCGATGGCTGGCAGGACCTGTTTGTCGCCAACATCGATCAAGAGCTATTCAGTTTGTATCAAAATCAAAAAGACCTGACGTTTGTTGATAGGCCCGGCGAGATTGGTCAAGCGACGCGCCTGTTGAGCGGCTGGGGGTTGAAGTTTTTTGATTACGACAACGATGGCGATCCAGATCTTATCCTTGCCAATGGGCATCCTGACGACATGGTAGAAGTTCAGTCGCTACGAGTTAGGTACAGGGAGCCGTTGCTGATGTTCGAAAATATCAATGGCAAGTACAAAGACATTAGTGCTTCGTCAGGCGCCGCCTTTACCAAGGACTGGCCGGCGCGCGGTTTGTCAGTGGGCGATTACGATAATGATGGTGATCTCGACGTGCTGGTAATCAACAATGGTGACGCTCCGGTGTTACTCAAAAACGAAGGTGGCAATCGCAACAACTGGCTCGGACTTCAACTCGTCGCGACGAAGAGCAATCCTGAAGCCGTCGGCGCAATAATTACGTGGGAAGCTGGTGGCGTTAAGCGAAGTCGTTTGAAGACGAGTGGTGGTAGTTACCTCGCCTCGCACGACCCGCGAGAGATTCTCGGTGTCGGTCAAGCAGCGAAGATCACAAGCGTTCAGATCAAATGGCCCAGTGGTCAAATTGATAAGGTGAACGATCTTCCTGTTAATAAGTACATCAAGGTTGTAGAAGGCCAGGCCGCAACTAAGCCAGCGAAATGAGAGACTGAAAGTTCGCAATAGCGGAAGTTCAGGTTCCTGGTAGGCTTCATTCTGTTCTGCTTTCTGATCGAATCTGATTTGTGAATATGTTCCGGAAGCCTCAAAAACGCAGGTGTGTACTTGGCTTTTTAATCTGGGTATGCCTGATACCGTTCTCTAATAGTCAAACGAGCTTCGCCCAATCGGGACAGAACGTTGATACAACAAGGGGTACAGCTCTTTTTGAATCGGGCGATACATCAGCCGCAATATCGACGCTCATGACCGCCGTAAAAGCTCATTCTGACGATGCCGAGGCCTGGCACTTCCTGGGTCGTTCCTACAATCGACTTGGAAAAAATGCCGAAGCGATCGAAGCATTTCTACACGCGGTCAAGTTGCGGCCTTCATTTGCACCATCGCACGTTGGCCTTGCCTTAGCATTACAACGCGCCAACAAACTCAGCGAATCCTCGCGCGAGGCAGAGGTTGGGCTAAAGGCTGATCCTAAGTGCGACGAATGTCATTATGTACTTGCCCTGGTCGCTCTAAGAAAAGGTGATCAACATGAAACGTGGCGCCATGCGGTGCTTGCTTTGGAAATGAATCCCGCCTCGTTAGCTGCACGTGATTTGAGGAATCAAGCATTAGTCAATGCCTACTCGCAGGCTCTTAGTGTCAAACTAAAAATCGATGAATCGAAAACGCAGGGAGTCCTCCTCGCCTTGAATCTGATTGGATCACAAATGGGAATCATTTTGGATCCCACTATGGCCACTCAGGATTTTCGTACAAAGCAAAGTGATAGGTTTGATCGGGTGAGTACCCTCTACAAAGAAGCTTTAGAACAGTCGCCGGCTGATCCTGATGCAGTCGAGTGGCGAGAGCGGCTTAATGCTATTCGAGTCTGGAGAAGCATAATCCTCACTGACGAGGAAGGCTTAAAGAAGCATTCGATAATTCCACGGTCAGAACTTTCCACGCAACCAGTACCTGCTAATCAGCCACCCTATAACTTCCCGGATGATTTTCGGCAGGCCGGGGTAAAGGGCCGAGTAGTACTAGGAGCCATTGTTCGAGAAGATGGTCGCACGGAGTCCATTTTCGTCGTGGAACCATTGCATGCTTTGTTGACGCAGGAGGCACTGACCGCCGCTCGTCAACAACTCTTTAAGCCTGCGACAAAAGACGGAAAGCCAGTAAAAACAATTGTCATGCTGCAGTACAGTTTTGGCTTGACGAAGTAGTTGAATTCTTCCGAGCTAACCAAGTCTATCGAGAACCTATGATTCGCCCTCTTTCCCGAATTTCTAATCAAGGACGCTCAATTTCCGTTTGTTCGTTTGTGTTTTGCTTAATTTGCGTCTTGATACCAGTAGTTAG
>QHXL01000683.1:1349-2685 GCA_003222935.1 Acidobacteriota bacterium | reverse complement strand
GCATGGGCCTGGGGAAGCTCGGAATCTATTTCCAAGGCTCGTAACACAGCGGCCTTGGCCTTTGGCAAGGTCTGACGGGGCGAAAGACATTGGTTTGACATTCTGAAGTACGCGTCGCCCAGACCGGCATACGCCAGCGCATAAAGAGGATCGATGTCAATTGCCTCGCGAAAACATTCAAGCGCTTTCTGCAAGCCCTCATCCGTGTACTTGTTCCAGTAATAACGGCCTTTCAGATAAACCCGAAACGCTTCTGGATTAACCGTGTGGTGGGGAAAGGCCCGGCTCTCCTCAACGCCGCTAAAATCAGCCTGGATCGCCGCTGAAATCTCAGTTGCTATTTCGTATTGGGTCTCCAGCATCTCACTAAATTTACGCCGATAAGTCCTGCCAAAAAGCTGCCAACCGTTCCTCACGTCAATCAACTCAGTGCTAATAGTCAGCGCTTCTGCCATCCGGTTCAGGGTACCTACCAGCACGCTATCGACACCTAGTTCACGCCCAATCTGACGAGCATCAACGTTCTTGCCCTTGTAGTGGAAAACTGAATTCCTGGCAATAACACGCAACTCTCGACGTCGCGACAAAGTATTGATGATGCTCTCGGTGAGACCATCGATCAGCCACTCGAGGTCTGGATTATCGTTGGCGTTCACAAAAGGTAGTACCGCTATCAGGTGAGAATTGCTTCGCACTCGACCGTTTGACTCAGTAGGAGCGAGCGCCAATGGAACCTCTGTATTGTAGTCGGACCGCGTTTCCGAGTGAGAGAACCGATAACCTCGCCGGGGAACGGTTTCGATATACTTCGGTCCTTCGACACTCTCACCGAGCGCCTTTCGGAGCATGAATATGTTCTGCGCCAGGTTGCCCTCCTCGACAAACTCATTTGGCCAGACCTGCTCCATAAGAACGTCCTTCTCAACGATATGTTCTTTATTGCGCACCAGGACTAAAAGCGTGCTCAAGGCCTTAGCGGGCAGCGGTACCACTCGGCCCTCGCGCAAAAGCACGCGCTCCTCAGCGTTAAGGCAGAAAGGACCGAAATGATAGAGGGGCCCTGCGCTTTCCATTTAATGATTTTGAGAACTCTCAGATAACTACCTGAGAGTTCCCCAAAGACTTACTCGTTTAGCTCTCGGTATATTCGCGGAAGCAAAGCACAGCAATACTTAACCAACTGGGGCCGCGTCATTCTAATTGCGAACACGCGCGAAGGCAACGCTCGTTTTGCGGCGATTAAGCAAAGGCCGGACGGTTTCCCGGGCGTCCTGGGCCGGCGAGATTCGGCAACAGCGTAACCAAACACAGGTTTAGAAGATTAGAAAGAGTGTGC
>QHXL01000683.1:740-1291 GCA_003222935.1 Acidobacteriota bacterium | reverse complement strand
CAATGGACTTACGAATTGAAAAGGTTGTGACCCTAATGAAAGACGACCTTACCCAAAGACTGCCACTTGGTAAGATGGCGCAGTCTGTGAACCTCTCTCCCGCTCGACTCTGTTATCTGTTCAAATTCGAAAATGGAATCTCCGCAGCCCGATACCTGAAATCCCTGCGAATGAAAGAGGCAGCAGTCCTCTTATTGACGACGTTTTTCAGTGTCAAAGAAATCATGGTACGTGTCGGGTTAGCTGATGAAAGCCACTTCGTGAAGGACTTTAAGAAGCTCTATGGCCTGACCCCGACCGAATATCGAAAGACAAAATCCAAGAGCGAAGACCTGCTCCCAATCATCACGACGGTACGTACCAGCCGGCCTAATGACGCTAACGGGAGCCATACGAAATCAGAGAATGGCCGGCTCCAACAGATGAATGAGGGTCGATCATAAGATAGGCCAACAAGTAATAAGATCGGCCAAGGAATGTCTCTTGCCCCGCATGGTCGAAGCTTCTAGATTACGGGCTGTCTAATAAGCCGAAGTTTCGCAAGCTTTGAC
>QHXL01000683.1:0-715 GCA_003222935.1 Acidobacteriota bacterium | reverse complement strand
GAAGGTTAGCCGCTACCAGAGTCGTAGCGACTGCCCAACGAAAATCAACCATGGGTTCATTCTATAGACGAGTCGAATTAGTCACTAACGCAGCCATCGTCATTGCCGTGATATTGCTGATAACCATGGCTGTCCGAAGCTTTATTCCCAACCATTCCGGGACGCCGCTGAGTCAACGGCCCGATGTGATCAAGCCAGGTATGAAATTCACGCTGCCCGGATTTGATTGGTCGAAAAAAGATGCTCACATCGTGCTGGTCTTACGAAAGGACTGCCACTTTTGTACAGAGAGTGCGCCCTTCTATCAGCAACTCGTGCAGGGACTGGCGAACCGCACCGACGTCGACCTGATTGCGGCGCTGCCGCAGGACTCTGCTGATGCTCATCAGTATCTGAATGATCTCAGGGTATCAATCCCGGAAGTGAGGCAAGCGGATATCGCTGAAGACCGGGACGGTTACAGACCTCTGGAGGGGAAAACTTCAGCCCGATAAGGAATTAGAGGTTTTAAATCGCCTGCACCTGAAGATCTAACCCGAAGAACGTTTGAACTCATTCACAGTTTGCAGTTACGCCAAAGCATGGCGGGCGTAACCAGCAGAAACCGCCAGTCAATCGAGCATTGAGCAAGGAGGGGAGAAATTCTGGTCGCACCACGGTCGTCACGGACGCCCAGTTGAGCGGCTCAACTCTAACATTTCAGTTAAATAGGAGG
>QHXL01000137.1:6440-11569 GCA_003222935.1 Acidobacteriota bacterium | reverse complement strand
TCTCAGTACGCGATGCGAAGGCGCTGGCGTCGCAACCTTATGTACCAGATATGACGACTCAGACGAATGCTCCAGGCAGGGACACGTCGATCGAAATGAAAGCGCCCGAGGCGCCGACGTCATCGCTCGAAGGAAGTACCTGGACCGGGAACAGTCCCGAGAGTGGTGAGTACACGATGAAGTTCCTGAAAGAAGGCCAGCTTCAGTACATCATCAACGTTATGCAGAACGGCGTCACCGAACCGCGTACCGTTAAGGGAACCTGGAAGCAGGCAGGCGACAGCGTTCAAATAGTTGTCGGCAACTCTTATTCAGTCTTGCAGGGAACGCTGGAAGGTAGCGTGATCAAAGGTAGCGGCACCAATCAGGAAGGTGTGTCGTGGAAGTTCGCGTTGTTTAAGAAGGAGTGACTACCAAGCGGTTCTGAGTGAGGTAACAGTCAGTACCGTAAGGCGGTAGCGTCGGGTCGTTTGTTGCAGGGTGGATCCTGATTATGAGACGACCCGACGCTACCGCGTTACGATACTGACTGTTACTTCACTGCCACTTAAAGATCTTTAGCGCCACAACAAAGCTGACGAGTAGCCACCCCAACAAGATCGCGACGTGCATCCAGTTGGTCCAAAGCGGTGCTCCTTCGTTCATCACGGCTCGCAAAAGTGTGTTGAGTGCAGTGAGTGGCAGCGCCTTGATGAAGGGCTGAAGTACGCTCGGAAATCTCTCTGACGAAAAGAATGTCCCGGAAAGTAACCACATCGGAAGCATAATAAAATTCATCAAGCCCGACACGCCTTCAATCGTCGTCGGTCTAGCAGCAACGAGCAATCCTATACCAGAAAAAGTGAAGCCCCCGAGCAAGGTGATGAGGAAAACTGTGAGCCACGAGCCCCGCACGGTAAAACCAAAGGCAAGCCACGCGAATAGAACAACTGCCGCCACTTCAAGAAACAGAAACACCAAGCGCGAAAGCATAAACGAAAGCAGATAATGCGAACGCCGCATGGGTGTCGCGGCAAAACGCTTGAGTATTTTTCGTGAGCGTGCGATTACGATCGTAAATCCCAATCCCCACAAGCCGCTCCCCATCAGGTTCATCCCAATCAAACCCGGAACAAGAAAGTCGACGTACCTCGCGCCGGTTTCTGTGATTCTTTGTTCTCCTATCTGCACAACGTCATTTCTGCCTCTGGCGCGCTGTAGAACATCGTCAACTATGAGTCGGGCAGTGCGACTTTCCGGCCTGGTAGGATCGAAACGCAGGGAGTAAGAATCACCATTAGGTTGAATCACTATCGCTATCTTCCCGCTTCGCAGCGACCTCGCGGCCTCGTCAGGAGTTACGACAGATGAGCTGATTTCGGGAGAGTGCGCGAGAAAATTTGCAAGTTCGCTCACCCGCGGATTTGATGCATCACCTTCGATAGCTACAAATGTTTTGTCAGGTGCGGTGTTGCGAAAAGCGATGCCCAGTGCAAAGGTCATCAACACTGGAAAGATGAAGACCCAGAACACGGCTTCTCTTTCGCGCAGAAACTCGCGCACCCGAGTCAAGGTCAGTTCGATTAGAGGATTCATAAGCTATTTCAGATTTAAGATTGCAGAATTCAGATTGGAAGCTTTCGCAGATTCAACTTAGTGTCCGATATGCTTCAGCCTGTCGTGGCTTGAGCCAGAGATCGCCAATGATCTGACGGGTTCCGCCAACCAGTAACAATCTGCAATCTGAAATCTCCAATCTGAAATTTAGTTACGTCTCACGCAACATCCTTCCCGTCAGACTGACAAAAACATCTTCGAGGGTCGCCTCGTGCGTTGTTAGTGAAACGAGTTCTGACTGTCGCCGTTTGATCTCGGCCAGCAATGCCGGCAACGCGACACCCATTTCCCTAACAGTCAGCGAGTAATCTTCTCCCCGTCTGTGCAAATGAGTAACGGCTGGCAGACCTGTCAGCGCACCTTCCGGAATTGGGCTTGTCACGCGGAACTCGATTATCTGGTCCGCGCCAAGCGATTCAATCAACTCGAGCGGCGTTCCCAGGGCGATGATTTTACCGTGGTCCATGATTGCCACACGATCGCAAAGACGAGTCGCCTCTTCCATGTAGTGAGTAGTCAGGAGGATGGTGCCGCCTCCCTTGCGGAATTTATCAACCACGTCCCACAGCGACAGCCGGGCTTGCGGATCCAGACCCGTGGTTGGCTCATCGAGAAACAGTAGTTCAGGATCACCGACTAAAGCGCAAGCAACTGCAAGTCTCTGTTTTTGACCGCCTGAAAGTTTTCCGACACGTGCGTCTCGTTTCTCTTCAAGAGCGACAGTTTGAATGACTTCGTCGATAGAGTGACCGCGTTTATAGAAACTGCGAAATAGCCGCAGAGTCTCGATAACGGTGACCTTCTCGGCGAGTTGTGTTTCCTGCAATTGCACACCGATACGCTCGCGAAGCGCGCGCTCATCGTTGGAGTTCCATTGTTGGCCCAGGAGTTCAACTTTACCTTCATCCGCAGGTGTTAGGCCTTCGAGTATTTCTACTGTGGTTGTCTTTCCGGCGCCATTTGGACCAAGCAAACCGAAGCACTCCCCGGCAAACACTTCCAGGTCCAAGCCGTTGACCGCCGTCACATCGGCAAAACGCTTCACCAGCCCTTCGCAACGCAAAGCGACCCGTTGGGTTGCCGGTGAAACTGATTGTTCTGTTGATGATGTTTGGGTCGCCATAAAAAGAGCACGGGGAGATTACAACGAGGGCGAATGTTTGCCAATCCTATGAGCCAACAATAACTGTTTTTCCACGGTACCAACGCGCGAAGCGCGTGGAAGCATAAAGCCTGGGGTGGAGCGAGGCTTTGCGAGCGCAACCCAGGGTCAATATGTTCAAAGGTTTTCAGCCCGCGAAGCGGGCGGTAGACCCACCCATACGTACTCGCAATGCCTGTCGCCCGCTCCGCGGGCTTTCATTATTATTCGCAAGCGTTCCTGGGGTTTCGCTCGCAAAGCCTCGCTCCACCCCAGGCTTTATGCTTGCACCTGCTTCGCAGGTTGAATGTTTCATCATGTAAAAGTAAGAGAAAGAGTCAGTACCAATACTCGGTATCGTCGGGTCAACGTTACCAATACGGCGCCGGTCTTTATCCCGACCGGACGATGCGGCATCTCGGTACTGACTATTGCCTCACCAATAACCCGCTGGTAAAATCCGCCCGCAATTTGAAACATCCTGATCAGTGTTTAGTTAACTCCTCGCTTCCCCCGCCTAACTGATCGAGTCGCACAACGTCCGCTTTTAAACACTCCTGAGTGTCGGAGGGCCACCTCATGGCTGACCATAATGACCCTAACTCGGTCAATTCAATCTTTTCTGATATCGACATCAGCGCGGCCGATCTTTATGACCTTTTTGGCTTCCCCAGTTCCAATACTGACGGCGGCGAGAAGGTAGTAATCGCACTCACTTTTGCCTCGATACCATCGGCCGGTGTTTTCGACACCGACATGCTCTACCGAATTCAGATCTCTCCTGACCCAAGAGTTTCGGGCCTGGGCGAGGATGAGCACACGCTGAAGGGGCTGCTCAGGTATTTCGATGCGATCAAGGAAAGATTTCTTGGACCGTCTAAAGCATCAGAGATTCGCGTCACTGTCGACCAGAGCCAGCTCGCCACGGTGAAGTTCATCGACTTCCCGGGAGCGAGTTTTTCGACCGTCATCGACACCAACACAGTCACGACAATCGACACCCCTGACGGTCACGCTATCAAAGCCTACATCGGCGGTCGTGACGACGCTTTTTTCAACGACCTGACCGGTTTCTTTCGTTCAATCAACTATGCGCCACAGTTCTATCGCGTGCCCCACACAATGGCCGGATCACGCGAGTTGGAGATCCCCAAGACCCTTCTGGAACTCGAAGGCAATCACCTTTTCAACTTTGATCCCAACGATCCCGAGTGGGGATACCATGACAACAAACGTGAACTACCGCCCGGTCCCCTCACCTGGAGCGGCGACAAGTTCTTCAAAGATGCAAACGGTAATTTCCGTTTCGTTTACAGCGGCAGGGATTGCCAGGCCGGAATCAACGTCAACGCGATCATTCTCGAGATTCCGCTCGCGTTTATAACCGCTTCGCCGCAGCATGACCGCATCGTTAATGCCTGGGGCGAGAGTTGGGTGCTCAAGGCGGCCGAAAAGATCGAGACCATCCCCGATCATCCATTCTGGCTGGAACATCCAATCGCTCTCATTGGCCAGTTAAAACTCGACGATGAGTTGAAGAGGTACAAGCTAATCGATACAGATGGACAGCCGTTCGCCGACGCGGCGCTCAGCGAGCGTGAAGACAATCGCCAGCTCGGGGCCAATAACTTCTGGCTCGGTCCACACTTTATCAAACGACTGGCCCACCTCGGTTGGGGCTTTGGACCGTCGATCAGCGCGCTCGGTTTAAAAACATCTTTCGACCACGACAACTCGCCCGTTTCAGTTCACAAGACATACTCGCTAGTCACCACGGCATTTCCCCGCGTTAAGAAGACTCTATTCCAAAGGCTCAACATGCCCGACGATAGCTGGAATCCCAAAGGACTGAACATTCCGCTGCGTCGTCCTGTCGAAATTTTCATACCCAACGTAGCTGCGATTGATATGGACACGACTGGTACTTGGCCTTTTGGTCGTCGTCTCGAAGATCAGGTCGCGACGCGTTTTCTTTCCATGTTCCTTGATATGGAAGCAGAGTTGAACGGGAAGAAATATCACATCGAGTTGCTTAACGATCCATCTCTTTGGAACAGCGTGCCAATCGTGCCCAAGACGGTGCCGAATCCAATGAAGAACGACAAAGAGTTTCTTAGCGACTTTCCTTATTTAGCAGATCCGTGGTGATCCGCTGATCGGTCCGAAGCCTCACTCCGATTTCGTAAACAGGGATCTCAATGAACACCAAAAGAACTGACTACGTAATCGAGCTCGAGCGAATCCATAAGGAGATCGTCGAGCTAAACGGCAGCGCGTTGTTACTTCCGGTTGATAGTCCGCGCGTTTCGCGACTTGCCTATCTTCAATACCAACAGGCTTCCCTCTCCGGTAGCCTCGAAAAACTTGGCGATGCCGACGCCACGCTTGATTA
>QHXL01000137.1:4995-6424 GCA_003222935.1 Acidobacteriota bacterium | reverse complement strand
AAGCGGAGATCTCTATTTTCTCAAGGCCAATATTCACTTCAAACTCCATCGCCTGAACGACGTTGAAGAGGATCTGCAGCTCGGTCGCGATCTATTGCTGAGCACGCCCGGCAGGGCCTTGAAGGGGGATCTCGACTTTCAGAAAGGTCGCTACCAGGTTGCCGCCGAAGAGTACGAGGCGGTGATCGCCGAAGAACGCACCTGGGACGCTCTCGCCCGGCTCGCTTATCTCAACTTCAAAATGGGCGATCTTGAAAAAGCTGATCGGCTCTACGACGAAGCAGTAGATGAGTTGACTGCCAAACAGATGCGTAACTACTCCTGGGTCGAACTACAAAGAGGAGTTGTCGATCTGAGTCGTGGCGACTACGCGCTCGCTCGAGGTCATTACCAACGCGCTGAACGAGCCTATTCGGGCCACTGGTTGGTCGCTGAACACATGGCCGAGTTGGCAGGCGCCGAAGGAAAGTTTGACGAAGCGGAAACACTCTACAAAGAAGTCGTTCAACGCGTTCCCCGCCCGGACTTTCAGCAAGCACTCGGTGAGCTCTATCTCACAATGGACAACACAACGGCAGCTACCGAATGGTTGGATAAAGCACGTTCAGGGTTTCTCGAATCAGCGGAGCGCGGTGAGGTCCACTACTACCACCATCTCGCAGATTTTTGTGCAGACGTAGCGGAAGACGGTCCAGAAGCGGTCAAGTGGGCGAGGAAAGACCTCGAACTGAGAAGAAACTTTTCAACTTTGGCAGCGCTTGCGTGGGCGTTATATCGCGCGGGAGAGTTTTCTGAAGCACTCGAATTAATCAACGAGTCTCTTTCATCGGGCGTTAAAGATGCACGACTGTTTCGTACTGCCGGAACGATCTACAAGGCCGCCAGTCCAAACGGTAAAGGCGACGCTTACCTAAAAGCCGCCGCCGCAATCAACCCAAATCTCAACAACTTCCACGTACACAGGTGATCTTGTTCCAGGCCAATAATCTCGACAAATGTTGTCCCCAGTCTCGACGTCTTTATAAGAAGGAGCGACCTCCATGGCAGGGCGAAAAACCAGGATTCTGATCATTGTCATAGCCGTACTTTTGATCGCGATCATTTTCATTGCTAACCGTGTGTTCTCACACAAAGGGCCGAAGCCGGGAACCGTCCTGGATGAAGCGCGACAGGCGAATCGTCCCGCAACTTCCTTTCCTGCCGCTGACGAAGATTATTTCCATAACATGGATGGCGCGATTCCGCTCACTCCCGATGAAGTGAAAGGTCGGAACACCTGGGTAGTTTGGACCGGCGGCAACGATCGCTTCTGGGATACGATTGGAACTACAAGTTTTGGAGTGTTGGATTACTTAAAAACTCTGTCGTCGTATCCGAACCCCATCTCGCAAGATCCCAACGATCGATTTAAATACAGCCGCGACAATCG
>QHXL01000137.1:0-4967 GCA_003222935.1 Acidobacteriota bacterium | reverse complement strand
ACGAGCCATGTTTCGAGAAAGCAACCGGGCCAGACCCTGAGCGCTTCGGCCTGTGGCTCGACAAGCGCGTCGTTTCTCCAGAATGCCCGCCCGATCCATTCGAGAATGAAACTAAGTATCCCGGTGTTATGGTTGGTTCGCGCGGGAAAGCCTTGCCTGCAGGCAGTCCGAATCAGTACCTGCCAAAAGACGGGAAGATGCCGGTTGGATCTTTCTACGGCTATGCGACCGGAATAGTCGGGCTACGACTTTTTCCGAATCCGCAATTTGATGCAGCAGCTGCGGCGCGATGGGATCCCGCACGTTATTACAACGATCCTACTTACTACTATTCAAAAGAGCTTGTGCGACCGTATCGCGTCGGTATGTCCTGCGCCTTCTGTCACGTTGGTCCAGATCCGACCAGGCCGCCCGCCGATCCCGAGCATCCGAAGTGGGAGAACCTGAACAACAGCGTGGGCGCACAGTATTTCTGGGTTGATCGTATCTTCGACTGGAAAGCAGACCCCGGCAGTTACGTCTATCAGATGTTCCACACCTCGCGGCCCGGATCGCTCGACACTTCGTTAGTCTCAACTGACAACATCAACAATCCGCGCACAATGAATGCAATCTACAATCTTGGTCCACGCCTCGAGCAAGCGACGCGTTTTGGAAAAGAGACGCTTGGCCCAGGCAGTGATAACAACAAACAGTTGAACGATTACGTGCCGCCGGGTGATCCACTAACGAAGTTCTTTGTGCCACCCAACACCGTTTACTCACCGCGCGTTCTAAAAGACGGTTCTGACTCAGTGGGAGCGCTCGGCGCCCTGAACCGCGTCTATCTAAACATCCACTTCAATGCCCTGGTCGGCGGCAAGACTGTGACTCCGATCGAGATTGCGACGGCACGTAAAAACTCGAGCTACTGGGAAGCGACCGAAGCGCAAACCGTCAACCTGGCCCGCTTCTTCCTGAGGGCCGCAACACCTCATAAGTTAAGCGCTGCCCCGGACGGAGCGAAGTATTTTAATAACGGCAATGCAAACGATACGGCGTACGTCGCCAGGGTTAACAACGGCAAAGTTATCTTCGCGGATAACTGCGCGCGGTGCCATTCGAGTAAGCTGCCGGCGCCCGATAGTCCGAAGCAGATCATGGAAGCCCAGGGCTGTGCTGGCCCAAATTATTTGAAGTGTTGGGACGAGTACTGGCAATGGACCATGTCCGATGAGTTTAAGACGAAGATGCGCGCGATCGTCATAGCGCCGGATTTCCTCGACAATAACTATCTTTCGGCCGAGCATCGCGTTCCAGTAACTCTGCTGCAAACTAACGCCTGCAGTCCGCTTGCCACCAATACAACTTTTCTTCGGAGACTTACAAAGATTTACCCTCCGTGGGATCAGTGAAAGTTATTCATCCGGTTACGGGCGTGGAACGCGACCTTGAGATACCCGGTGGTGGTCGAGGCTACACGCGCCCGGCGTCGCTGGTCAGTCTTTGGTCCACGGCTCCATTCCTGCAAAACAATGCAGTCGGAACCTTTTATCCGAGCGGCTCGGTAGAAGATCGGATGAAGTCGTTCCAGGACTCCATCGAACAGATGCTGTTGCTCAAGGAGCGCGCCAGGGATCCGGTACTGGCGGCGCGCGGCGTGAACGCCGGCCTTATCGACCGTACTACACAGCGCTGCTCCATTCGTGTGGCTCCCGGCTATGTGCCGAACTTTGTCGAAGGTCTTGGGGATCTATTGTTTCCGAGCGTTTTCTCAGACGATGGAGGAGTTGAAATTGGTCCAATACCGCCAGACACGCCGGTGGGCCTGCTTGCCAGTTTGAATATTCGTCCTGAAGGCCTGGGATTCTGGGAGCGTATTCAGTACGACTGGAAATTGCTCGGCCTTGTAAAGGAGATCAAACAAAAACTGAAAGCACTGCCTCCGAACGCGACCGATGAGGATGCAAAGCGGGTGTTTACGCCACTCGCTGATAGCTTGTTAGCGTTGAGCAAATGTCCTGACTACGTGGTAAACCGCGGTCACTACTTTGGTACCGGCCAATTCGGCGACGAATCACGTTTGAGCGAGCAGGACAAACGCGATTTGATCGAATTCCTAAAGACTTTTTAATACCTGGTGAAACCGAAAGAGAAACCAATGAGTGCTGCACAGTGTGATTACATCGTTATCGGATCTGGCGCGGGCGGAGGTCCGCTCGCGGCGCGGCTGGCAGAAGCCGGACACTCAGTCGTGTTGCTCGAAGCGGGTGGAGATCATGGGCCGTTCAACTATCAGGTCCCGGTCCTTCATGGAAATGCCACTGAAGATCCAGACATGCGCCTGGATCACTACGTGCGCCACTATGAAGAAGAAGACCGTCAGGAAAAGGATCCTAAATACCTGGTAGAACGGAAGGCGGGTCGGCACGGCGTCTATTATCCGCGTGCGCGGACCGTGGGCGGCTGCACCGCACACTACGCGATGATCATTATCAGACCACACGATAGTGATTGGCAGACCGTAGTCGATGCCACTGGTGATAAGAGCTGGGCGCCGCGCGAAATGGACCGATACTTCGCAAAGGTCGAGTGCTGGCGTCATCGCTGCGCGACCTCCTCCGGTCACGGCAGCGAAGGATGGTTGCCGACGCGTTTCTCTGACACAGTCTCGTTAGTGCGTTCCGCGTTTAGCCATCTTGACCCGTCGATTGGTGAGATCGCCAAAGGAGCTTTTTGGGCGTATCCGAAGTTGCTTCCGTTTCGCTTTTGGAATCGGCCGTACTTTCCGCTCATCGTTCGTTGGCGAGCGCGAGTCGATCCGAACGATTTGCGCATTTTGAAACGCCGTGGCACTGGTTTGATTCTCGTACCTCAGGCAATCGACAGCCAGGGCCGTCGGCAAGGTGCGCGCGAGCGCGTCAAAGCCGGCCAAAAGACGGGCCGCTTGGAAGTGCGGACGAACTGTCACGTGACTGAACTAATCTTTGATGAAGCCGATCCCACCCAGGTGGTAGGCGTGCGCTACGTTCCAGGCGACGGTCTGTATCGCGCTGACCGAAACCCGGAAAGATTTGGAAAACCAACTGGACCAGCGCAGGAAGTGCGCGCGAAACGTGAGGTGATATTGTCAGCCGGCGCTTACATTACACCGCAGTTATTGATGCTCTCGGGGATTGGGCCGCGTGATCAACTGGACAAGCACCAGATCAAGGTCCGAGTCGAGCTACCCGGAGTCGGCAAAAACTTGCAGGATCGGTACGAAGTCGGGATCGTCGCGCAGTCGGAAAATGCGTTTCCGCTACTCGCGAAAGCCACGTTTCAAGGGCCAGCCGAAGGAGAAGAGGGCGACCCATTCTTCACTGAGTGGCGTGACAAATATACCGGCTTGTACGCGACCAATGGTGCTGTAATCGGCTTCATTGCGAAGTCCAGCGTAGCTGAAAACGACGAGCCGGACTTGTTCATCTTCGGTGTCCCGGGAGCTTTTGTTGGCTATTACACTGGCTGGTCGAAGGAGGCTGTCACCCCGCCTCACGACAAATGGACGTGGCTGCTGCTGAAAGGTCACGCACGGTTTCGAGGACGAGTAACGCTCAACTCCAGCGACCCATTCGATCCACCTGCCGTAAATTTCAATTACTTCGAGCGCGACGCGACCGGCGGGCTAACGCCTGACGCCGAGAAGGATCTGCAGGCAATGCGTGAAGGAATTGCCATCGTCAAGGACCTCTTGAAAGGTTCCAAGAAAAGTTTGCCAGTCGATCCCGAGTGCATGAAAGGTGTGGACCTGAACTCGAAGGAAGGCATCGACAAGTTCGTACAGGATCGCTCGTGGGGCCATCATGCGTCCTGTACCTGCAAAATCGGCGGCGACAACGATCCAGACGCGGTGTTGGATTCAAAATTTCGCGTGCGGGGAGTGAAAGGGTTGCGCGTGGTCGATGCGTCAGTCTTTCCCCGGATTCCGGGATTCTTTGTAGTGATGCCGATCTATATGGTTGCGGAAAAGGCAGCGGACGCAATTCTCGCTGACGCGAAATGAACAGCGAAACGAGGTCGCCGATGGCAAGGCGAACGTTGATACGAACCTGACCTTCTAGTCACATGAAAATTAAGGACTACGGGATTGAGGCGATCACCGATGAAGATCGCGCCTACAATGGGTCGCGATTTGTTGAAGTGCGCGATGCGATCTTCGCAAATCCCTATCAAAACATCTGGGGTGGGCCAGACCAGGCTGACTTGCCTAAATATGAGGTAACTTTGACAAGTGTTCTGCGCGGCATCCTACCATTCGGCATGCGATACCTTTTTCGACAGGCCGTCGCACGCACTGTTGACTCTCATGCGGATCTGCGCTGGGGTAAGACCGGAACAGGTTTCCGGCGCCTATTGCATCCGAACGGAGTTTGCCTCACAGGCCGCTGGAAAATTACTGAAGAAACAAATTACTCCGGCTACTTCCGCAAAGGTAGCGAAGCTTTAGCCGTCGGTCGTTATTCCACTTGCTGCACCGAAACCCGGCGCGGGCACACGCGATCGCTGGCGCTCGTGGGAAAGCTGTTTCCCACCACCGACGAGAATCATGAACTGCCGCTAAAAACGGCCAATTTTTTTAGCCAGCAGGATATCGGCGGCGAGAAAACTAATTACATCAACGACGCAGAATTGCGGAACGCGCCTGATGTTCATGCTTCCCGACGCGCCGGTGGCTTGCCCATCCTCCTTATCACTGGAATAGTTTTCCAACTCGTCGACAAAGAACCGGCGCAGCGGCAGCTTTACGAGATCGCGGAACTAGGCAAGCCAGCCAACGAACCCACCCGTTGCCCAAAGTTCATGCGCCTCTTGGTTGCACCGGAGCAACCGAGGATTGAGGGCGACGCTCTGGATTTTCGCGACGAAGTGATGGCGCAAATTTTCGACCGTGGAGACGTCGCGCCGAAACGCATCCTCAAGTTCAATATAGAAGTCACAGACGAAGG
>QHXL01000136.1:5210-8737 GCA_003222935.1 Acidobacteriota bacterium | reverse complement strand
TAGAAAAGTATGCCAACGACAGCACGGCTAGGTACGGAGGTGCTCCTGCGGCCAGTATGACGATTAGAAACGGCGTGTACATCGCAGTAGCGTGAGCCGTGATACTCGCAAAGACGTAATGCGCGTAGAAGTAGATCAGAAGCAGCACCGCGAGTGCGAGCCACCATTTCCAGCCCAACGTGATGGTAGCTGCCGCCTCAGCAAATTTCTTGGTAATTCCGGTTTGGCCCAGCGCCTCAGCCATACGCAAAAGACCGCCATACCAGATGAATACGCTCCAGGCAGCTTTCTCGGAAATGAGATCGTCCCAGCTCAGAACGCCGCTTAACATCAAGACACAGATACCAACCATTGCCACGGTCGCGTAATGAAAGCCCGTTAGCCTGGGCGTCATCCACAAAACAGCAACCAACGCGAAGACCAGAAGCATTAGCCATTCTGACCATTTAGTCTTACCCATCTGTTTGAGTTCGGATGAGGCGTACTCGGAGGCCGCTGGAGTATGTTTGATTTCAGGTGGAAATATTCGATAGATGAGAAGTGGAACGAGTAAAAGACTTACCAGTGCCGGGACGATTGAGGCGATAACCCAGCGCGCATAGGTAATGTCGATACCGGTTACTTCTTTGGCAAGCCGCGCAATGATCGGGTTAGAAGCCTGACCCGTCAGATACATTGCACAGACGACGACGTTACATTGATAAACAGTCGTCATCAAAAAAGCTCCCAACCGTCTTGCTGAAGGCCCCGGTCGGGATTCATACGCCTCCGCTAGGCTCTTCGCGATTGGAAAGATGATTCCGCCAGAACGGGCGCCCGTCGATGGAATCACAGCCGCCAGCAGTCCCTCTGTTGAGATGAGCGCGTAACCAAGTCCAAGTGAATGTCGACCAATCGCCTTGATGAAAAGAAAAGCGATGCGGCGTCCCAACCCGGTCTTGATCATGCCGCGCGAAATGAAGAACGCCGCAAGCACAAGCCATACAACCGGGTCGGCGTAACCGGCGAGCGACTCTTCGATCGTCATCACCTTGAAAAGTGACAACGCCGTAACTCCCAATAAAACAATCGCGCCACCCGGAAATTGCTAACAACCGCTAGGATTGAGGCGTGATCCCTACGGGGACTGGAATTGCGATAATTCTGCGGCCCACTAACAACACAATTCCCCATCGAAGGAAGCGGCTTCGAGAGGAAATCTTGTCGGCGGGTTCGTGTTCTGTTGGAGGGCTAGTCTTTGATGGTTGTTCCACGCAATCTCTTTCGAATCGAGCGAAGGAAGGACGTTGGATACTATTCTTTTTACTGAGTTTTACTCAAGGTAATCATTTTCCAGATCTCATTTGACATTTTCAATTGCCACTTCAAAAACTTCTTTTAGTTCGAATCATCGCAGGATCGGCTTGAAACAAATGACAACTGAGTGATGTCAAATGAGATCTGGAAAATGTTTTTTGCTTTAAGACTGTTGCGCAGCGCCTCGCGGCAACATTTATCGGCGGAAATCCAGTAAGCAATGGTGACGCGTAATTCTTTAGCGAACTTAACCATAAGGAAAAGCCTTCTAAAGTAGCAACGCGGTAACCGAGATGTCAGACAAGATCAAATCCACCGAAATCACGGACAAACAGGTTTACCTGAACCGACGTCTGTTTATGCGTGCCGCTGTCTTGGCGGGAACCGCTACTGCCACCACGCTCCTGTATCGGCGTCTGAACCCGCAGCCACTTAAACTCGCGGAAGGTGAAAAGCTGGACGACGTGGTCAAGGTGACACGTGAGGAGGCCAGCAAAACCGGCTACCTCGTCGACGAACCGCAAACCCCACTTGCAAGCATTACCAACTACAACAATTTCTACGAGTTCGATACTTCGAAATCTGGCGTCGCGCACGCCGCAAAAGGTTTTGTCACTCGACCGTGGGCCGTTTCAGTCGAAGGACTGGTAAACAAACCGCGGGTGTTCGACCTCGATGAGTTGCTGCAGATCCGCCAGGAAGAACGCGTCTATCGGTTGCGCTGCGTAGAAGGCTGGTCGATGGTTATTCCCTGGATCGGTTTCCCTTTGCACAAGCTGCTCGAGAAAGTTGAGCCAACTTCGCAAGCCAAATACGTCGCTTTCCAAACGCTTCTGGACCCGAACCGTATGCCAAATCAGAAGTTTGGCATTCTCAGTTGGCCGTACGTTGAAGGGTTGCGTCTTGACGAAGCAATGCATCCATTGACCATCATGGCAACTGGCATGTACGGCGAAACACTTCCTCCTCAAGACGGCGCGCCAATTCGTCTGGTCGTTCCATGGAAATACGGCTTCAAGAGTATCAAGTCAGTAGTGAAGATTTCGTTGGTCGCAGACGAACCACCAACAACCTGGAATATCGAAGGCCCAGACGAGTACGGATTCTATTCAAATGTGAATCCCAACGTGGCACATCCACGGTGGAGCCAGGCAGACGAACGCCGTATTGGTGAGTACAACCGGCGGAAGACGTTAATGTTCAACGGATACGGTGAACAGGTCGCCAAGCTTTACGAAGGAATGGATCTGGTAAGGAACTTCTAATGTCTGCGCTACCAAATACCCGGCGAATGACCAGCTTGAACTTTACCAAGCTAGTGATTTTCACAAACGCCCTGATTCCATTAGCGTTGTTGCTTTGGGATGTTTGGCGGAAAAACGTCGGCGCCAATCCTTTGGAATTCGCGACTAGAACAACGGGAATGTTAACGCTCGTCTTTTTGACACTGACGATCGCAATAACTCCCTTTCGGAAGACCTTCAACATCAACTCGCTCGTAAAGTTGCGGCGCATGCTTGGTCTTTTTGCCTTCTTCTACGGTGTCCTTCATTTACTCACCTATATTTGGTTCGATCGACTCTTCAATTTTATAAGCGTGGGCAAAGACGTTGCCCAGCGACCATTCATTCTGGTGGGAATGATTGCGTTCTTTCTGATGGTGCCTTTAGCAATAACTTCGACTAACAAGATGATTAAACGTCTTGGTGGAAAACGTTGGGCTCTTCTTCATCGACTGGTTTATTTTGCCGCGGCTGCAGGGGCGTTGCATTTCTGGATGTTGGTCAAATCCGACGTACGTCTTCCACTAACATTTGCTTTTGTCGTTGGTGTCTTACTGGCGCATCGATTGTTGGTTAAATATTTCCCGCCTCGTTCCTCGCAATCGACCGAGTTGTTTCCGAAGGACTAAATTTAGCCGCAGATTTCCGCAGCTAAATGCCCATCTGAAAAATGATTCTTCTTCAATCTGCGTAGACCTGCGTAACTCTGCGGCTAAGATCCTGCTGCGAATTCATTCACTTTGTGCAGAAGTTATTCGATAATCACGTCGATGTCTCAATCCGTCGAACGTTTTTCAAATCGCGTCGCTGATTACGCCAGGTATCGTCCCCGGTATCCACGTGAAATTCTGAATCTGTTCGAATCACAGTGCGGACTTACGCCACTCTCGATTATTGCGGATGTCGGCTCAGGCACCGGAAAGCTTTCTGAACTCTTTCTTGCCAACG
>QHXL01000136.1:0-5128 GCA_003222935.1 Acidobacteriota bacterium | reverse complement strand
CGGAACTGCGGAGGCAACGACGCTCGCTGAGTCGAGCGTGGATTTTATTACTGCCGGACAGGCATTTCATTGGTTTGAGCCGATGGCAGCGAAAGTCGAGGCCGCACGAATCCTAAAACCAGGTGGCTGGGCCGCACTTATCTGGAACGACCGGAAACTGATATCGACTCCCTTTCTCGAAGATTACGAAGCTGTACTGCTGAAATATGGAACCGACTACAAGGAAGTCAGACATACCAACGCCGAGAGACTAATTGCGGATTTCTTTGCACCTGAAGAGGTAAAACTGGAAGTCTTTCCCAACGAACAAGTCTTTGATCTTGATGGGTTGCAAGGACGTGTGCGCTCTTCGTCATATACCCCACCGCCTGAACATCCCAGCTTTCCTACAATGATGAACGAGCTGCAGCAGATTTTTGAAACACATAAAAAGAATAACCGGGTGGTCTTCGATTATGATACGAAGGTGTTTTACGGACATCTGCCCCGAACCAGGTGAGCCCCTATGACAGACGATCGCAGAAGTGAAGAACGAGTACCTATCAATCTGGCAGCGAGATGGGATGGAATGGCCGGTAGCCACGAAGCCCGTATTGAAGACATTAGCCTGGGTGGGTGTTTTGTAAACACGCAGGGACGCGTGGAAAAGGATGAAGTGGTCAGCCTTGAGATTCGTCTCCCGTCAGGTGAATGGTTAGCACTTAGAGGTGAAGTGACTTCGCATCAACCCGGCATCGGTTTTGGCCTGCTCTTTTCGTTTCTAACGGAAGATGAAGAAGACGCCCTGAAGGATCTGCTCGCAAGTTTTCACTAACCTTTAGAGCCTCTAGCAAAAGTCAGGACCAGCTAATAAAAGCAATTAAATTAAGTACAAGATCTCTTTCTTATTGTCGCTACCCCAGGATGGACATTCACTGAATTGCCTGGTTTTGAATCAGCGCAATTGCTTGGGCCAACTCACCTCGCGTCAGTGAGTTCTGCGGTCGAAATAGACTGCCACCCTGAAGAAAACCCTTCGAAACAGCGACCGAAACGTAACCTCGCAAGTTCGCCGGAATACTAAGCCCATCGACAAACGCTAAAGGCGAGTTCGCCTTAGCCTCGGCCTCCTCGCGCAAGCCAGCGGCCCTAACCAGGGCTACCGCAGCAACCAGGCGCGTTACGTTCTCGGAGGGACGGAATAGGCCCCCCGCATTCACATCGAGAAATAACGCGCCTGTTGGGGCAGCTTGAGCACTTTCTACATACGACATCGTCCCGATATTCCTGACATCCTGATAGCTGGGCGTGCGGGGCAAGTATTGCGGCACGCGCGCGCCTAAAACTAAAGCCCTGACAAAGTCGGCCCGACTCACCGCAAACTCAGGCCTGAACCTGGAACCAATGGACGCCATTGAAAATGATCGCAGATTCTGATTAACGTCGTTTCGTAAGCCGCTCGACATCGTCGCGGCGTCTCGAATCTCGCCATAGTCCACCCGATTGACCTGCATCACCCCTGAAAACGTTTGCGCAGTGCCTATCGGCAACGGGTTTCGCACTTTGATCCGCCAGTTTCCGGCACCCGGCATGTTCAAAACTACCCGCTCGGTTTTCCCCGTAAGCCCTGGCAGATTGACCGTGTTCGACTGAGCACGCATGTTTCCGGCTGAATCGTAAACAGCCAACGAAAGATCGTTGACACTCCAGAATGGCCCCCAACCTACCTGCACAGAAACTGACACCGCATCAGTCGGAATCTGAACGGTTGTTTCGTAAGAACCGAGTGGCTGCACGATCCCTGTGAAAGTGTTGATTGGATCGCTTTCAAACCTCACCTGACCTCGATCCAGGATCGACCGCCAGGCACCAATCTTGCGATTCGGAAATGATGCCTGCAACACAGCGGCGTGGACATTCAACATCCCTGCACCGACTTCATGCTGGTAATAAGGAGCAAGTGGCGTCGCGGTACGTTGAAGAATGTCGCGAACATCAGCGGGCGTTAAGTTTGGATTCGCCTCCAACATCAATGCGATGGCGCCGGCAACCTGGGGCGCCGAAAAACTTGTACCGCTGGACGTCGTGTAATAGGGCAGTTCGGAAGACGTAAGACGTTGAATGTCCCCGTTGGCAATCCCCTCAACACCGGTCACACTAGCCACGCCTGAACTGCGTAAGCTAACGACATTAACTCCTGGCGCAACGACCGTTGGTCTAAAGAGTGCACTTGCAAAGTCACCTCGCGCTGAGAAACTGGCGAGACGTCCTTTTGTATCCGTCGCGCCAACACTTACAACCCACGGAGCGACGGCGTACGGGTTCAGTGTGTGTTGACCCGGACCTGTGTTGCCTGCCGAAAACACCACGTTGACGCCGTGCTGAGTTAATAACCGGGTCGCGATATTCACCGGATCGTTCGCATCAAAAACCGTGTTGGCTGAAAAACTGCAATTCACGACTCGAACGTTCAGACTTGAACCATTCGCCAGCAGATAATCCAATCCTTCAAGGACGTAGAGCAACGTAAGATCACCTGCACTCAAACCCACCAGGTTCGCTCCCGGTGCAACCCCACTAAACTTTCCATTCGAGGCGCTGCCACTTCCACCAATTACGCCGGCAACAAAACTTCCATGGCCATAAAGCAGATCGGTGTTTGGCAGGGTGGGCGACTCAATTGGATAGGAAAAACCAGGACCGGCGCCTAGCGTACTGGCAAGCTTAACGTTACGCGTCACTCGTCCGGCAAGGTCAGGATGTGTCGCGTCGATTCCAGTATCGAGAACCGCCACTGTTACGTTCCTGCCCGTCACACCAACATTGGAATTCGCGCTCGTTATCTCCTGGTCGTGCCACGCGCGTTCGACACCAGTCGTGACTCTGACCTCAGGTTCGCTATTGAGAGTTAGTGTGCGATTTCCGTAGATCGACCGAACGGCGGGAAGTTTGGAGACCGCGATAATCTGGTCACGTGTTCCACTAACCATGACCATGGGCAAAGCGCGAAAACGCGTACCGCCTACAAAACCAAGACTCTGTAGTTGAGCCAAATCACTTTCAGTCGGCGAGTGGTGATAAACGATGACGGCGTTGATGCTGCTATCGTCGGTCAGTCTGTTAAGCAACAGTGCCAGCTCAGGATCCACACTGCGCAGACCGGCCTCACTCGATCCGGCTTCGAGTATCGAGGTCAGCGCTTCAACGCCGGTCTCTCGGACACTGTCGAGACCCGTGAGGCTAATGCCCGCAGCATTAGCTACAACAACCATGTCGGCTCCCAACAAGGTCAAACTTTGGACAGGAATTGAAAATACAGTTCCGTCAGCTCCAGTTGCTGTTATTCCGTCAGCTCCTGTGACGGTAATTCCGTCTGCACCAGTAGCGGTTATTCCGTTTGCTGTAGCAATCTGTCGTGAGTCTGCGCCGGTTGCGGTGATGCCATCAGCACCAGTCGCTGTAATACCATCAGCGCCGGTCGCGGTGATGCCTGTTGGAAAACGAATTTCGAGTGCATCAGCTCGATAGGTGGTCCCATCAGCACCCGTGGCAGTTATTCCGTCAGCTCCCGTTGCCGTTATTCCGTCTGCCGAGTGGATTAGGAGCGAGTCCGCCCCCGTAGCGGTGATTCCATTTGAACCTGTGTAAGTGAGACCATCGGCTCCCGTTGCGGTAATTCCATCAGCGCCTGTTGCGGTAATGCCGTCAGCACCCGTGGCAGTTATTCCGTTTGGACCAAAGGTCAGGATCCCATCGGCACCCGTTGCTGTTATTCCTGTGACACCGGAAAACTGAACGCCGTCGGCGCCGGTTGCCGTTATCCCGTTTGAGCCAATGACCTTGATACCGGCGAAGGCTGGGCCAGTAGCTAAGAGCCCAACGAGTGCGACGGCTACAAGACGTCGCCAATTGGAAATGGCTGATTGATGAAATCGAAGCTTTAGCAAACCATCACCTCAGTCGGGTTTTCGGTGCAGTAATGCTAGGGTTAATTTGGCTGGGGTACGCTTCCGACTCTCTTTGGAGGGATTAGATTTCAATCTCTTCTGACTCTTTCAAAGCGAGCGATATTCTAGGTTTACTGTTAGGCAAATTTGTTGCGGTACGCTTGCGATTATCACAAGAAACAGACGTGTCAAAACTTGTTCAGAGTTTACTCGGAAGCGAGCAGCTCTTTTAAGACTCTGCGAGTTTCCGGACCAGGTTCAACGCCCAATTCCCTCTCAAGAATGCGCCGCACCGTCTCGTATTGTTCTTTTGCTGCACCGCGATTTCCGAGTTTGACGTGAGCCTTCATCACCATGCAGTGGATATCCTCACGAAAGTGGTCTTCATGAAGAATCTGCTGTGCGAGCTGAAGTGAGCGCGACCATTCCTCCTGTTTCTGAGCAATACTCGCAAGCGACTCGAGTAAGTGCAGATACTGTTCACGGTAATAACTTCTTTGCTCGTCGACCCACGATTCATAACTACCCTGGGCAAAATCTCCACGATATAACGTTACCGCCAGTTCATAAGCCTCCACACATTCATCCAGTTTTCGCGCACGCCGAGCGTTATCACCGCGTGTAGCCAGTCGATCAAACTCCTCGATGTCGATCTGATAAGAAAGCTCTGGATTCAACTGGTAATCACCGTCGCGATACAGAATGAAGTTTTGTTTGAACGCCTGATTGCTGTTGAGGGCCTTGCGAATGTGCGACACCGTTGGATGAAAGTTTTTTTCCACCGCAGCAAAATCCGCTTCTCCCCAGAAGGTGTCGATGATCGTGTCTTTGGAAGCTCGACGATGTCGCCGCGAAGCAATAAATATCAGGATGTCTCGTGCTCGACGCGTGGTCCAGGCATCAGCGGCAAGTGGACGGGAGAGTTCACGAAAGATCTCGATCGGACCGAGCACGTTGATGGTGAGGTCAGGAGCCGGCTCTGTCTTCAGTGTTACTTCTGGCCCTACGCCAGTGATTACGGGTTCTGAGGACAATGCCTCGGCGAGTTGTTTTTTCAGATCCGATGGCAACAACTCAGAAGCTTCCTCCGTGGAAAACATTTCGCGATGTGCGAGCGCCTCCCGTCGGAGCCAGTACTCATAGTCGTAGCGGACGGCTAAATCCACGACTCTAGTCAAACACTCGAGCATTTTCGGCTCATT
>QHXL01000135.1 GCA_003222935.1 Acidobacteriota bacterium | reverse complement strand
CAAACTAAAGTTCGTCGGACATTAACTTAAACTTACGCCAGGCCTTCGCGCTTACGCAAAAACCACTCGGCGCTCAAAAGCATAACTATCAACATGAAGTTGATTGGCATATCCCAGAGATCCTTTGTGACTCGTTCTGAGTATGGACTCTGCCGATAAGTAAGATCATCAAGCAAAGACTGGGTCTGATCGGGAGTGTAGTATTTGCCACCCGTCTCAGCAGATATGCGTTTCAGCAAGTCGCTATTTTGACCCGCTCCATAAAACTCCCTGTTTAGATCGCTTACGAGCATGTCAGACTTTGCGTTCAGCGTGCCGAGTGAGCCACTCGTACCGATTAACTCGATTTTGTGTTGGCCCAGCTCGTCGACCTTGAATTCACCATCGTAGGTGTTCGCGTCGTTCAGCGTTGTGAACTTCAACGGAACATCGACAGTTGCGCCGGACGGTTTCGTGATTCGTGCGGTTGCGCGAGCATCAGATACAGCATTGAACTTCTTGTCGCGCACGTCAGCGACAATTCGGACTGTATCGTCGAGTGCATAAACATCCTGTTCAGAACTGACTTCAGTCTGAAGCGGTGTGCCACTAACCAGGTAGCGAAGCATCTGTCGCCAGAACGTTTCATGGGCCGTGCTCTTTGAATCCATTCGCATTCGCCAGCGCCACGTATCAGATGCGGTTAACGCCAGGGTCTGACCTCGACCGTATCGCTGTTGGATTAGCAGCGGCACTGGTTGACCGCCGCCCTCAGCTTTTCGAGCCTCGAGCAGAACTGACGCTCCCGGTTTGATCGAGTTAAGTATTTGAGAGATCGATATGGGCGGCAAATCATTCCACGTTTTTTGGTTTTGCCCGCGGTCTTCGTTTAGGCGTGTGATTGGGTGTTTCGCCCCGGCTGCGGTCAGTATCGGTTTATAGAGAGGTTCAAATGAGTTGTTGTCGTTCGTTGGATTACCGGTGAGCGCTACCGGCAACAGGTCTTCCAGCGTTGTTCCTTTGTACTTGCCGCCGTCAAACGCCAGCCGACCACCCAACGCCAGGAATCCTGCGCCACGTCGGGCAACAAAGGCTTCGATATTTCTGAGTTGATCCGCGCTGAAAAAACCTGCTTCTACACTGCCGATTATCAACGCGTCGTAAGCAAACAACTCCTCTTCCGTTTTTGGAAAACCCGATACTAACTCGTTCTGACTACCGATACCCTGTCGATAGAATTTGTTTTCGCCGGTGCGTTGTAAACAAACCAAAGTGACGTTCTTCTCGTTTGGCAACAACGATTCGCGTATTTTGCCCAACTCCCAACGCGGTTCACCCTCGACATACAGAATACGAAGTGGTCCAGGTATAACCTCGACCAGTGTGTCCTGCTTGTTATTCTCAACGGTCAACTCGCCATCCAGGGGTGTGACTTCGACTGTATAACGATGAACCCCGGAGGTAGCCGGTGTGATCTCGATGTTTACTGCCTGCGTATCGTTTCCGCGAAAACTGAATTCCTCAGTCTTAATCGCACGACCATCTTCACGCACGCCGATCAGGACTTTAGACGCGCCAAAACCTGTCAGACCAACAAATGCTTCAATGTTGACTCTTGAACCAACGAGGACGCGTCGCGGCATGTTTACCCGAACGAGTTCGGCATCCAGCGTTCTACTCGGGTTGCCGACTCCGACAGTGAAAACTGAAATATCTCGAGCACGCAGTTCTCGTAGAGTCGCAGCGAGATCGCGCGGCACGTTCGAAGCGCCGTCAGTGGCGATAACGACCGCTGACAACGGCATCCCGGAAGATCTTTTTATCGTTTCGTCGAGCGCTCCGGCCAGATCGCTGGTTCGTCCCTCGCCGTGTAGATCGTTTCCATCCTTAACGTTGGTTAGACCGCCTGAAAAACCGTAGAGGTTGGTTTTGAATTTCTCTTCAAGTCGCGTCAGAAACGCTTTGTTACCTGCGCCCTGGTTCAGCAAGGCTTGTTTGACGATGTCCAGGCGCGTGGCAGAGTCGCCGGGAACGTCGTGAAGCTTCATGCTTAGGGAGTCGTCAACGACAACCGCGACATAACTGCTTCTGGGAATCACTGATGAGACAACGACCACGGGTCTAAGCAAAAGCACCACCATCAACGTCAGGAGTGCTGTGCGGAGAGCGACGAGTGTTGCGGTGGTACCGGATTTCAGGCGCCAGCGAGGTCGTATGTAGATGAAGTAGATAAAGAAACCGACGGAAAGTATGAGCACAACGAGAAGTACGATGCCCGGACGCACATCAAAACCAAACCGTCCATTCTTGAAAACGGCCTGCTCGTGCCCAAAGAAAAACCGTACTAGTCGGTTCATTGATTAGTACCCTGCATTATACACATCGACGGAGCAGGGGCTTTAGGACGTAGGAGATCTTTTCCTTAGTAGCCGATCGAAACTGAGCGGTTGTTTTTAGGCCGGGAAAAATAAGTTTTGATTCGTGCGGGGGTACGAAGTTTTGGAGAGTTGCACCGAATTAAAGACGGCGTCTCTTAGTTTTATAGTGTTTGCTGTTCTGAATCCCACCGACGGGGTAGTCGGTGGATGGTTCAAGTCCAGCCTACAACAAAGAGCCTGCAACGAACCTCTGAATCCCACCGACGGGCAGTCGGTGGATGGTTCAAGTCCCGCCTAGAAGAAAAGAATATCGTGGGAAGTTCTTCTTGTAGGTTGGACTTTAACGAACCACCCACTCCCGTGGGTGGGATTCAGAGTTCCCGGGAAGTTCTTCTTGTAGGCTGGACTTTAACGAACCACCCACTCCCGTGCGTAGGATTCAGGAGACCATTGCCAATCAAGGCTCTTTAAAGTAAAACCAGCCTCTCAATCTCAGGAAGCAATAGGCGGCCGGTATCGCGCAAGTCTTCCTGTGTCCAGGAAGTTTTGTGGCTCCACGACAACAGTCTTCCCGACGCAGCGATTAGATACGTTGGAGCAGCAGCAACACCGCGCATGGGATCGTGCAGAGCATAACCACCACACTCGGCTTTGCGCGCTACTAACTCATGACCGTCGGGCAATTCATAGACGTTGTCGAGTTTCAGACTCATGGTTGATCTCCGGACTATGTGTTTGGCCCTACATTAGTAACGTACCGTTAATTTCGCTTTACTAGCATTTGAATTGTTTGCGACAAGTAAGCCACATCGGACCAGGATCAAATGAAAACCAAGACAGTCCTTCTACTCCTGCTACTCGCACTCGCAGTTCTCATTGCTATTTACGGAGGCGCGTCGTCGTCCGCACAGATGAGTCAGGTGAATGAACCAGCGGCTGAAGGGCGGCCAATAACCCCCGCTGGTGTTTTGCTGAAAGACACTGCGACGAAGCAACCTGCAATTGGTGCTTTGCCGGTCGACCTCGTACGCAGTCCTGATGGACGTTACGTGATTTCAGTTAACAGCGGATTTGGAGTTCAGTTTGCGAGTTCAGGTAATCGCGCGCAGCAGTCGCTCGGCGTGATCGATCTCAAATCTAGTGCTGGTCCTGCCGTTATTCAAAATGTCTACTTCCCGACTCCACAGAGTGCCAATGTTGGTCTTGCCTTCGCTCAGAAACCAGATGATACGGGGTCGTATCCTCTTTATGTTTCGGGCGGAACGGAAAACAAAATCTGGATCTTCAAATTCTCACCCGGACAAGTACTACCTATTTCCCCGGTTTCGCCTGGGCCAAACACAATCGTTGAGGCGCCTTTCATCGACGTTACCGGATTCACCGACGCTGCAAACTCGCCGCGTTACAACAGCAATCGCGCTCCCGTTTATCCGACAGGGATTGCTTTAAGTCCGGATGACGACAGTTTGTTTGTTGCCAACAATCTTGGCGACAGTTTGGGTATCGTTCGGAACCTGCGAGGCGAGCGCAAGTTGGTGCGCGTCGATCTCCATCGTCCAGATAATCGCGAGCACTTGATTTATCCGTATGGCGTCGTGGTGAAAGCTGGTTCGGCTAAAAGTGAAACGGGCAAGGTCTACGTTTCCTGTTGGAACGACGCTTCAGTCGCCGTGGTAGATGTTAGGCGTCCGGAGATGCCGGTGAAGTACATCGCTGTTGGTCGACACCCAACCAAGATGTTGATGAACTCCGACGAGACAATCCTCTACGTCGCGAATTCCAACGACGATAGCGTTTCAGTAATTGACACGGTCACAGACAGAGAGATCGAACGCATCAGTGTTCGTCTCTCGGAGAATGTGCCGCCAGGTAATTCTCCTGAAGGATTATCGTTGGTTGGCGACACGTTGTTCGTTGCGAATTCACACAGTAACTCAATTGCGGTTGTTGATTTGAACCGTCCATCGGCAACTGCAAAGCTGGCCGGCGCGGCTGACGGCGAAGCGGACGATGATGAAGCGGAAGAGACGACTGCACCAAGTAAGGTCCGCGGGTTTATTCCAACCGGTCAGTATCCATCCGCGGTAATGGTTGTTGGCGACGTGATCGTAGTTGGTAACGGAAAAGGCACGGGACTCGAAAACTCATCAGTCGTAGTCAACAATTCCGGTCGCACTCCAAACACGCCGAATGATCGTTTCCCTGCGGGTACTGGGCGAGGCGTGGCTGCTGGCGGTCAATACAGTCTT
>QHXL01000011.1:1388-6574 GCA_003222935.1 Acidobacteriota bacterium | reverse complement strand
CGAGGTAATTTTTCCGGTCGACCCTTTGGCATCCCCTTTCCCGCGATCTTCGTCAAAACCCTGAATAGATTGGCCTTCAGCAGGCCCTTGCGCATGGTGTTATAATTTCCCGGCGAGTTGGAAAGGTTCTGACAACTCAAAACTCTCATCGCTGGCTTAAGGAGTAGCAGAAGCACAGTGATCGATTACTACAAACTACTAGGAGTTAAATCAAATGCCTCCCAGGCCGAGATTAAGTCGGCCTACAGGAAACTTGCGCGTAAGAGCCATCCTGATTTGAATCCGGATTCGAAGGCCGCACGCGAGTTTGCCTTGCTGTCGAAGGCCTATCACGCTCTAAGTGATCCCCAGGAGCGAGCCTATTACGATCAACAGTGGCACGCTCAAAAGAATCGAAGTTATTCCATCCTCGACTCGAATAATCCCCACGCAAAACGCGCTAAGAATTTGGCGGTGCAAGCTAAGTGGGACCGGCTTGTCGACGAGGTGCTGGAGCGGGAAAGAAAAGAGAATCGCGAAAGGCAACGAGCAGTTTTCACGACCGTGTCGCTGTTTCTTTCGACGTTCTTCCTGGCTTTGATTCGTCCGCAGTTATGGCAGGTTTTTGATCCGTTTGGCCGTGCAATTGTGCTGACACTGTTTGTGATTGGCGTTTGGCACCTGGCGACACGTCTTCGCGAATACCTCGCTCATTACACCTATCGACCCAAAGTCATCGAAGGCTCCATCAGAAACAGCGAAGCTCCGGAACAACCATTCACTCGTTTTTCCGCCTATACTTTTCTACTCGTTGGATATGCTTTGTGCATCGGGATCGGTCTGTATCTTGGCTGGCACACGCGAGATTTTTTTAGCGACTTGAATATGCTGATAAGGCCCCAGCCCGGAGCTCAGAGTAGCGTCCTCGCGTTCACGTCCGCTGCTCTCCTAATACCTGATCTGATTTTCTATCCTCCAATCGCTGTCTTGATTATCGATACAATGCATGGTTTAGCGTCGCGAATCGATTAACGAGAATCCGCCAACCTAATGTGTAGGGGCGTCCCTCCGTGGGCGCCCCTTAAAGTTGCAATGCCGTAGCTTCGTTAGGACAGGGTCGCCCTTGGAGGGACGCCCCGGACACATTAGGCAAAATCTTGCCTGAGCTGTTTGGGCCGTGTATATTGCTGATTCCCACACTTGATTCGGCTTCGATTCTGAAGTTTGAGGTTAGACACGTCGAACTCAGTCGGACGCGCGTCGGCCCCAAAATTTGATATGAAGGGAGCACGAAGATGGCCACCATAGCAAGCCAAAGGCAATTTCTCGCGTTGAAACTTGATGCACTAACTGAGACGGAAGTGCAGGAAGTGTTAGATTACATCGCGATAATGGAGTCGATGAGGCGTTCCCGAATGGTTCCTTCAATCTGGGAGGACGAGGTAGTAGCTGTCCTGGCTGATGCACGCGAGAATCGACGAGCCCGACAAGCGTTCGAATGGGAGGCGGTCCGTCGAAAAGCAGAGAGACGAGCCGTCGCGAAATCAATCGTTCACAACTGAATGCACAAATCACAAATCTTAAACGCGTTGCTCTTGACGGTAGTTCTTCTTGCGAGTCTTCAAGGGACAGCTTTCGGCAGTGCTCCCCTCCAAGTTAAGACTCCAACCGAAGCAGAAATAGAAAGACAACTACAGCGCTTCGCTTCGTCGGATCCGGATGAGCGTCGCGACGCATTGATGAGGCTTGGAACTATGCACAGGGTCGAGGCGTCCCGGGCAGCAAAGATAGGACTTACCGACACTTCTCCGATGGTCCGGGCAGTCGCAGCAAAGGCGATACTCTCACTGAATCAGGCCGAGAGTGTGCCGGCACTAACTCCCTTGCTTGCTGACAAAGATGAGTTTGTACGACGTGAGACCGCCTATGCGCTTGGTCTAACGAAAAGTCGAGATGCCACGTCGTCTCTGGTTGGGCTTCTTCTGAACGATAAGGAAGATGGAGTGCGGGCGGCTGCGGCTGTCGCGCTTGGCCAGGTCGGTGACGAGAGTGCTGTAGTCGCGCTTGCTAATGTACTGGCTCCGAATGTGGCGGCCTTTTTGCAGTTGAAAAAGATCAAAATCGAGAAGAACGAGTTTGTGTTGCGAGCTGCCGCAACTTCTCTGGGCCAGATAAAGAGTCGAGCGGGAGTACCAGCCCTCATCGCAGCACTCGATAACGAAAGTTATGTTGAAGACATCAGACGAGAGGCAGCTCGCTCACTAGGTTTGATTGGGGATCCATCGGCACTGCCCGCTCTCCAAAAAGCAACCAGCGCGGCGGATCCCTATCTTGCTGAAATCGCGTTGGCCTCAGCGCGTAAAATCAGACCCTAAAAACAAAGTGGCACAGACTGTCCGTCCGTGCCACTTCGACTTCCGAGTAAGTTATCGGTTTAGCTTTCCGACTTATCGCCCCGGCCTTGACCCTTCTTGGCAGCCTTAGAAGCCTGGGGTATCGGCAAACCCACACCGCCAGAAAGTGATTCAGTTGAATCGTCCTCAGGCTTATCGTCCGGCGCGGCCTCGTGAATTAACGCGCCACCCGAGCTCTTCGAGAAGATCAGTTTCTTCTTCCCTTCATCGACATCCACGTGTACCAGATCTCCCAGGCCAATCTGACTGGTAGCAACGAGATTGGAGAGTGGATAGACGAGAAACCGCTCAACCGCTCGTTTCAAGTGACGTGCTCCGTATTTGAAGTCCAGTCCTTCTTGAAGAAGCATGTCCTTCGCTGTTTCAGAGCACTGGAAAACAAACTTTGTCCCGGCCGATTGCATGATGCGATCCTGGACTGACTGGAGTTCGAGATCCAGAATCTGACGCAGGTGATGCTCTTTCAAAGAACGAAAGACCACGACCTTGTCGATGCGATTCATAAACTCCGGTGAAAACTTTCGTCGCGCGGCTTCCACCGCAGTGCGATAGATCTTCTGGTCGACTTCCGTATCGTTGGGCGTCTTGGCGCCTTTGCCTGGCGCAAAGCCAATTCCGCCGGAAATCAATTCCGACATCTCGCGAGCTCCCAAATTCGAGGTCATGATGACCATCGCTTTCGAGAAGTCGACTCGTCGGTTGTCACCCAACGTCAGGGTTGCTTTGTCGAGTATGCCGAGCAACAACTGCCACAAGCTATCAGACGCTTTTTCAATCTCGTCGAACAGAACCAACGAGACTTTCATGTCGTCGGTATGCATGCGATCGAGGTTCTCCTGCGTCAACATCGGAGATGTTTCGCGGTGACCGAGATATCCCGGAGGCGAACCGATCAGCTTGGCAATCTCGTGCGAGTGCTGAAACTCTGCGCAGTCGATTTTTACGACAGCATTGGGATCGCCGTAGAGAACTTCAGCGGCTGCTTCTATAACTCTTGTCTTGCCGGAACCGGTTGGTCCAAGAAACAGCATCGTGCCGATCGGACGGTTCGGTGGATTCATTCCGGCGAGAAAAATCTGGTATAGGCCACTCATACGCCTGACAGCGCGTTCCTGGCCAACGATTCGAGAAGAAAGCCGCTCTTCAAAATCCTGAGCGCGCGGGCTCTTTTGGTCTGGATCGAGGAAAACCGTTCCCATATTCTCCATGTCTCTTTTTTTGATCACTTCAGTTTCAGCTAACATCGACGTTCTCCTTGCGATGCTCGTCGGGGGGCAATTCAGTTGTCTAATCCGCATAATTGCGGACTCAACAACAATCACCAAGCAAGGAACGATCCGCTAGCCACTTTGATGCGTTAAAAACGAAGGGGGTGTGCCTTTCGGCAATTTGACGAAGCAAACTCCTTAAGGCTGGATGCTATATATACAAGTCGCAGCCAATTGTCATCACAAATTATGGGTTTGAAACTTATAGCAGAGTCGGAGAGCAACTTTTGTCCGAGTTGGTCTGACGTAATCTGTCAAAAACAACTGACAATAAATGTAGCGCGTTCTATGCGCCGTAATTGATGTGAAATGGGTACACCTTTTCACGCAGGAATAGACCAAAAGGCGCGAATGTCCGACGAACTTTAGATTGTCGTGATTCTGGCTTGCGACAGATCGACAAACTGAAGTTCGTCGGACATTTGGTTCGCTGGTCTCCGTTTCCCGCAAGGCCGCGGGTTCTTAGTCGTAATATTCCAGGCCCAGGTGCGTGATCAAATCTTCGCCACGCAGGTGGCGCAACGTATTCTTGAGTTTCATCAACTGAATAAAGATGTCGTGTTCGGGATACAAGCCTGGCGCCGTCTGCGGAGACTTGAAGTAGAACGACAGCCACTCCTGTACACCCTTCATTCCAGCGCGTTGGGCGAGGTCAAGAAACAGGGCAAGGTCTAACACGATTGGGGCCGCCAGAATCGAGTCGCGACACAGGAAATCGATCTTGATCTGCATCGGATAACCAAGCCAGCCAAAGATATCGATATTGTCCCAACCCTCTTTGTTGTCGCCACGCGGTGGGTAATAGTTAATTCGAACAACGTGGGAAAAGTCTTTGTAGAGGTCGGGATAAACGTCCGGCTGAAGGATGTACTCGAGCACAGATAGCTTCGACTCTTCTTTTGTTTTGAATGAATCAGGATCGTCGAGTACTTCGCCGTCGCGGTTTCCTAAAATATTGGTTGAGTACCAGCCGTGCAGTCCAAGCATGCGTGACTTCAGACCTGGAGCAATGATGGTTTTCATCAACGTCTGTCCGGTTTTGAAGTCCTTGCCGACAATGGCAAGCTTGTTCTTCTCTGCGAGGGTCATCAGCGCAGGGATGTCCACCGTCAAATTTGGCGCGCCGTTGGCAAAAGGAATTCCCGATTTAAGTGCCGCGTAAGCGTAGAGCATCGAGGGCGCGATTGCTTTATGGTTCTCGCGCATTGCCTTCTCGAAGGACTCGAGAGTTTTGTGAACGGCATGCTGTTTAAGAAAAATCTCGGTTGACGCTGCCCAGATCATAACCACGCGTGAACATTTGTTCTTTTTCTTCCACTCTGCAATCTCGGCTATAAGCTGTTGCGCCAGGTCAAACTTGGTCTTGCCAGTCTTTACGTTCGTGCCGCTCAGGCGCTTCACATAAGTCTGATCAAACACTGCCTTCATCGGTTTGATTTTTTTGAGGGGCACTTTCAGCTGGTTCAGGAGTTCTTTATCAAGGACGCCTGCATTTAACGCCGCTTCATACGCAGACTCCGGGAAA
>QHXL01000011.1:418-1336 GCA_003222935.1 Acidobacteriota bacterium | reverse complement strand
TTCCCATCTGAGTCAAACTGCCGATTGGCTTAGCTACGACTTTCTTGATGGCCTCGACTCCGGCAATAAACGTGGTACTTACGGCGCCAAGTCCCACCAGCAGTACTCCGAGTTTCCCCTCTGCCGGTTTGATTTCTGTCTTTGTGGTTGCAGACATCTTGATAACGATTCTCCTTCGAAATTAATTGCTTGATATTACAGGGCAGGCGATCACACAAGGCGACGGATCTTGCTCATTAATGGCGACGTATTGCGCTGAGTGGTGGTTACTGACGGGAAATAATGGCTTTTCGAAACTCGCGTGGCGCTGTGCCCGTCGCAGCTCGAAAAGCTTTGGTGAAGTGACTGGCGCTGAGATAACCGACACGAGAACCTATTTCTGTGATCGACAAGTCAGTCTCTGCAAGTAATAGCTGAGCTCTAGCCGATCGTATCGCTGCCAGGTAGTTGTGGGGCGTGGCGCCGGTTATTTTCTTGAAGAGACGAGCGAAGTGAAAGGTTGAAAGGTACGACGCGGCAGCGATCGTTCTTAGCGAGAGATCCTGGTCGAGTTGTGCATGCATCAACTCAACCGATCGTCGAATTCGTCGATCGACCAAGCCAACCCGCGACAGTTCGAGTTCGTCTGAGCGACGAGTGGTTGAGTGGTTGCGCAAAATATGCACAAGCGCTTGCTCGGCGACCGCCCGAATGACGATACCCTTGCCGGGCTTGTCGTTGACTAGCTCCGATACAAAACTCGTAAACAACTCATTCAGCCGTCGATCGTCTATCGCGTGTTCTTTTTGGAACGTGACGGTTGATTTCGAAAGTCGCATCGCCAGTGCATGGTCGATTAAGAGCGTTGCAGAGAGTGTGAGAAAGAGAAACTCAACGTTTTTGCCCGATGCCTCGACGCTTGTGTGCGGTTCAATTATT
>QHXL01000011.1:0-409 GCA_003222935.1 Acidobacteriota bacterium | reverse complement strand
TGGCCAAGGGGAATCATCCGGTCGTTGACACGGCAGTCGAGCTGGCCCGCAAGGACACTGACGACCGCGTAGTCTGAAATGACCTGACCTTGCCACTGAAACTGTTTGGCCCAGCGGTAATAGATCGACAAGTCGGAGCTAACGAAGAATTTGTTCGTTGGATTACTCGGAGGGTTGGAACGACTCATCAGGCGGAGACTGTACGCGAATCTGGTGGCGACCTTCAATCGGAGGCCTGTTGCTCGCGTTGACTGACCATCGTTGACGGGTCGTTGGTGATGAGAGCCGTAACGCCGCTGGACAGAGCACGGCGGATCCACGCCGGGTCATCGACCGTCCAGACGACGACGGCTAACCCGGAGTTTTTGGCAGTACCTACAACCCGATCTGTGGCGAGTCGATGATGAAG
>QHXL01000010.1:5262-6060 GCA_003222935.1 Acidobacteriota bacterium | reverse complement strand
CTCATTCCGAGAATCGAAGCGAACGGTTCACTCGACATCCGACATCGCAAAACGTAGCCCGTGTCTCGTTCAACTAGAGAAGCCTCGTGAATATTGAGAGGCAATCCGACAACCTGGTAGACCTCAACCGCAACGGATCTTTGTTGTTTCGGCTGTGGCTGCTGACCGAAAGAAACCGCCGATAGTGAAGCTACTGAAGCTAGCAGCACTACAGCTAACAACAATCGTCGCCGGTGAAACATAACAACTAACCTTCAGCAATTACGGGTTCATGTTCACGTTCCCACAACGTCTCCGCACGTCCTGTTATGCGGGTCGGGTATTTTCCATTCCAGCAAGCAACACACGACTTGTTGGCATCAAGCCCCGTCGATTCAATTAATCCTTCAAGCGAAAGATAGCCCAACGAGTCGGCGCCGATAAACTCGCGAATCTCTTCCACTGTCATGTTCGCGGCGATTAAGTCAGCCTTATCGGGTGTGTCGACGCCGTAGTAACAAGGACTGATTGTCGGCGGACAACTGATACGAACATGAATCTCTTTCGCGCCGGCGTCGCGCACCATGCGCACAATCTTCTTAGACGTAGTCCCGCGCACGATCGAGTCGTCGATTAAGACTACGCGTCTACCGTTTATGAGATCGCGCACTGGATTCAATTTTATCCTGACACCAAATGAACGAATCGACTGCCTGGGTTCGATGAAGGTACGACCAACATAATGATTGCGCACCAGCCCGAAGCGAAAGCTGAGGCCACTCTCGGCGGCATAACCTACCGAAGCCGCAACACCAGAAT
>QHXL01000010.1:0-5190 GCA_003222935.1 Acidobacteriota bacterium | reverse complement strand
GAATCAGGACGCGCGAAATAGACGTGCTCGAACAAACACATCGAATGCTTCTGTTCAGGCAACGGTTTGGATGAACGCAAGCCATCCTCATCGATGACAATCATTTCGCCAGGTTCAACGTCTCGGATGTACTGGGCATCAATAAGGTCGAACGCGCAAGTTTCAGAAGCAACGACCCAGGCGTCGCCAAGACGCCCCAATGCCAGTGGTCGAAATCCACGACTGTCGCGAATCGCAATCAGCTCGCGCGGCGTCAGGAAGAGCATCGAGAACGCTCCCTCTGTTTCACACAACACCTTCGGAATCGCTTCCCTTACAGGTCCAGAAGACCGCGCAACGCCGTGTAGAACTACTTCTGTGTCTGAAGTCGACGAAAAGATTGCGCCTTCGCGTTCGAGCCGAAGTCGTTCCTCTTTTGCGAATGGGAGATTGCCGTTGTGACAAACAGATATCTGTCCATGCTGACAGGTCACCAGGAACGGTTGGGCTTCAAGAATCGAAACTTCACCGGCTGTCGAATACCGAACGTGCCCGATAGCACTGGAGCCTCGCAGCCGATCTAAATGTGTTTGATTAAACGCGTCGGAAACGTGCCCCATCGCGCGTTCGAGACGTAGCTCCACTCCGTCCGAAGCAACAATTCCGCAAGATTCCTGTCCGCGATGCTGCAGGGCATATAAACCCAGGTAAGTGAGCCTGGCGGCTTCCGGATGTCCGAAGATTCCAAAGACACCACACTCCTCGCGCAGTTTGTTGATCTCGATTTCAGTCAATTGAGTTTCCTGGATTTGCAGCGTTGGGGCTTACACGCGCAGCTTACTTCGCATTGAGGTTCGTTTCAACCTTCCTTTGAATAGTTCAATGAACAGTTCCGCAGATGAGCCTTTGCACGGTATGATGCTGTCTAGACAAATGAAGCCCAAATTTGTTTCCACATCACTCGTTCTCATCACCGCCGTCGGGATTTCAATAGTTTCTCTTCAGGCAAAGGTTATAGGAACTCAGAAGGGTAGAACCGCTGCGCAACTCTACTCGCGGTACTGCTCCTCGTGTCACGGTCGCGACGGTCGCTCGCAAACTTCCAAAGGCAAGTATGGCCATGCGCGCGATCTGACTGACGCGAAGTGGCAAGACGACGTGAGCGATGAACGCATCTACAATTCAATCATGCATGGACGGAATGGTGGGGGCAACATGCCCGGCTTTGCCAACAAACTGAAGGAAAAGGAAGCGAACGCGCTGGTAGAGATGATACGTGGACTAAGGCGATAGGCGCTTATGAATATTTATCGCGGAGTCGCAATCCGGATTTTGCAAGTTGGCATGATCGCAGCTCTGCTTGGTGCCGGATGGTTAATCTATCGGAGTTTGCCGACGAGTCCGGCGGTAGGAGAGGATTTCAGACAAGGCACTTCCCTGCAGATCATTCTGCAACGTCCTTTTGAAAACGCCTCGCCTTTGGACGTCTCGGTAGATCTTTACCCGGTCGATATCGTTGCTGTTCGTCATGAGTTCTTTACTGAACCACGTACTGGAAAGCGTTTCGACGATTTTCTAAAAGAGCGAATGAAAGGTCGATCGCCCGTCACAGCTCATCTCGACAAGCAGGGTCACGGCACAATTACTCTTCCTCCGGGCAACTGGTGGTTACACGCAAAACTCTCAGGCGACGAAGAACTCGAGTGGCGTCTTCCGGTTAGTATCGTTGGCGTTAAGCAAACTCTCGAACTCACACCACAAAACGCCTACACGAGAAGCAAAACGTTTTAAAGTCTTCAGCCTTGCACCACTACCACGATGCTGGCCCTTCGAGTTGATAAGAAAAGAGTCGCAGTTCGCGATATTGCGAAACCACTAGCCGAAAACGAAGCGTTGGTCCGCGTCGTCTTGTCCGGAATCTGCAATACCGATCTCGAAATCGCTCGTGGGTATGCAGGGTTCAAAGGAACTATCGGACACGAGTTCATTGGCGTCGTTGAAAACTGTGCAGACAAGTCGCTCGTAAACCAAAGAGTTGTTGGCGAAATAAATGCGGGATGCGGCAAGTGTGAACTCTGTGCTGCCGGTGATTCTCGCCACTGTTCAAAACGCACGGTCCTTGGGATCGTCGGACGGGATGGTGCTCACGCCGAGTTTCTTCGATTACCGACACAAAATCTGCTGCGCGTTCCCGACAAAGTAATAGACGAACACGCTGTCTTTACAGAACCACTCGCCGCCGCGTGTGGAATTCTGGAACGCGCGTCGGTTACGAGTTCCGATCGAGTTGCAGTTATTGGTGACGGCAAACTCGGGTTGTTGTGTTCGCAGGTCCTTGCATTGACTGGAGCGCCAGTCACGCTTATCGGCAAGCATGCAGCGAAGTTGCGCATTGCTGAACGCCGCGGAATTGAAACGACCACTCCAAAGAAAGCCGCGAAACTAACTCGCGAGTTTGACGTGGTTGTCGAAGCTTCGGGAGCTGCGCCGGGTTTTGCACTCGCGCTCGATCTCCTGCGTCCGAAAGGCAAACTTGTTCTTAAGTCAACGTTCAAAGACACGACCGAAATCGACGCAGCTCGAATCGTGGTCGACGAGATATCGATCGTTGGTTCGCGTTGCGGTCGCTTTAAGCCGGCTATTGATCTGCTGACGAAAGGCGCCATCGATGTCGACAGTTTGATCAGCGAGGAATACCCGCTATCAGAAGGACTTCATGCGATGTCGCGAGCGGTGACACGAGGGATACTGAAGGTTTTTTTGCGGCCATAGACGAATTTCTAGCGATAGCACTTTTTTGATTGATCATTGGTCATTTTCCATTTCTCATTTGTCATTTTAAAGGACCATGTCCGACCTAATCCTCGACACCACCGGCTTTATGCCGGTGGTGATTCAAATTCAACCTACAAATTTCATTACATCTCTCCGGCGCGCGGCGAAGCCGCGCGAAGCGATAATGAGCGCGCTAGGTAGGTAAAAACTGAACCTCCACCGGCATAAAGCCGGTGGTATCTGCGTTGTCAGCCCTGACTACCCACCACTAACAAGCCAAACAACAACTGACCACTGATAACTGACCAAGGACTACTGGCCTTCCTGCTAAATGACAAATGAGAAATGGAAAATGACCGATGACCAATGGTTTTTTCTCCTTTTTTGCTCGCCACGTTCCCTTTAGCTATACTCTAGCCCTTTTCTTGCGCTCCGAATGTCACCGTGTAAGGCTGGAGCCTGACCGGTAGTCGTTGGTCACCTAAAAGGCGGTGTAGTTTATGTTTGATGGCCCGAAGAACCATACAACTGATCAGGAACGAACAATTCTCCGCAAGCTGCGAATTTGGATCGCGGCACTGGGAGTTGCGTGTTTGCTCGCCGGTATCGGCATTGGAGCAATGCTCGCGGGCAAACCGACAGTTGCCCAAACCGACTTGCAGATTGCGCGCGCGCCAGAGGCCCTCTCAGCTTCCTTCGCTGAGATTGCTCGCCGTGTCGAACCTGCCGTCGTCAACATAGAAACACTGCAAGCTCCAACCGAGCTGAGTGACAAAGAGAACGAAGACAAAGACGACTCCACAGCAAACAATCCCCTCCTAGACATGTTTCGTCGTCAACAGAGACGTCCGACACGAGGCGTCGGCAGTGGCTTTATTGTGAGTCCGAAGGGCTACATTCTGACGAACTATCACGTCGTTGACGAAGCCACTCGAATCTTCGTTGGTTTGCAGTCAGGCGAGAAGTATCGCGGTACAGTCGTCGGCGTTGATCCGGAGACCGACGTGGCAGTTATCAAGATCGACGTTCCCAGGGATCTTCCAACTGTAACCCTCGGCGATTCGAACGCGGCCCAGGTAGGTGACTGGGTGTTGGCGATGGGTTCGCCGTTCGGCCTGGATCAAACGGTCACCGCCGGAATCATTTCGAAGAAGGAACGCGAAAGCCCGTACTTCAATGTGTTCCAACGCTTTCTCCAAACAGACGCTGCAATCAATCGTGGCAACAGTGGCGGTCCACTCATCAATATGCGAGGGGAAGTGATTGGGATGAACTCCCAGATCGCAACGTCGACCGGCGACTACAACGGTATCGGGTTTGCGCTACCGGCCAACGAAACGAATTTCGTTTATAAACAATTAGTCGCGCACCGCAAGGTCCAACGCGGCTACCTGGGAATCAGTTTGGAATCAGTTCACGATGAGTTCGCCAAAGTCTATGGCTTGCCGGAAGCAAAAGGTGCCATCGTCACTTCGGTATCGCCAACTGAAGGCGGCCAGGCCACGCCTGCTGCAAAAGCCGGCCTTCAACCGAACGACATCATCGTCGAGTTTGAAGGCTCTCGAATCGTCAACTCTCAAGATCTCATTCAGAAGGTTGCGAGTACGCCGGTGGGCCAGGCGACAACTCTCGTGTTTTTGAGAGACGTCGATGGAAAACTCGATCGCAAGACTGTGAATATCGTACTTAGCGAACGACCTTCGAATGCGGCCCGCGAGTGGATCGACTCGTCAAAAGCCGTTCCAAAAGAGAGCGATCCGAAAGGCAATGCTCTGCACCTCGGGATCACCCTTGCAGAGTTAACTCCACAGCTCATAGCCGAGAAACGACTGTCGGGAGTCCACGGGCTCTTAATCAAAGACATCGACCCGAATGGTCTCGTCGCTGAAGTTCGCATACCTCCTTCAAACAATCCCGCATTGCTTGAAGGCGACGTCATCAACCGAATCAATAAAGTTCCAGTGAACACACTGGCCGACTTTCAACGCGTGGTCAGCGGACTGAAGGCAGGCGATCCTATTGTCCTCAATGTAACTCGACGGGACAGTAGAACCGAACGCCAGGTGCCAATCATCGTCCAGTTTACTTATCAATAGGGATGGATCGGGTATCGGCTGACTTATTGAAAATGCTGAAAATCCCGACTAGTTAGATCAGCGATACCAAATATTATGGCCCAGGCAAAAAAGGCTGTCTCAAAAGCCAGCGCAAAGCAATCACGAACGACTGCCCGAACCGCAGTCAAGACATACCAGAACTACATCGACGGCGAATGGGTTAACAGTCAGTCGGGTGAGATGTTTGAAAACATCAACCCGGCCGACACGCGCGACATTGTCGGTCGATTCCCGCTCTCAACAAGTGACGATGTCTATGCAGCCGTGAACGCGGCGCAGGGCGCTTTCGATCGTTGGCGCAATACTCCTGCGCCCAAAC
>QHXL01000009.1 GCA_003222935.1 Acidobacteriota bacterium | reverse complement strand
CGGGTCGAGACGGATCGCTTCCTTCAGCGCGTCGATGGCTTCCGCAGCGTGTCCGGTGACGCCGTAAGCACTGCCCAGACCATAGTGAGCCATCGGCTCATTTGGTTTTAGTTCGACGGCGACCTTGAAGAACGGAAGCGCTTGTTCTGGCTTCCGCAAAGTCATCGCAGCAGCACCAGAATTAAACTGCGCTCCAAAGTCCTTTGGATCAAGCTTGATTGCCTCAGCGTACTGCCGCAACGCCTCTTCGAAGTTTCCAGCCTGCTGCGCCGCGACGCCAGCTGCAACGTAATCCGCTACAGTTTTCTCAAGCTGTTGAGCGAAGGAAGTGGTTGTGATTACGAGTAGAGCTGCGAGAAGAATTGTGTGGAGTCTTTTCTTTTTCATGTGAGCGTTGAACAAGCCACTCTCAAGTTAGGTGAGCACGCGCCGAAGCGATATCAGGATAAGTGCCGGCTCCGAGATTAGGATAGTGCGTTTCGAGGTCGTATCACAAACGTCCAGCCGCGAACACCCTCGCCGTCGTTTGGCTGCAAGTTGGCAGTAACTCGGTGCAGCAGCCCGACTGTCAAGGAGGGCTCACACGCTCACCTACCGATCCATCAGACATGAGCCCTCCTTGACAGTCGGGCTACTGCACCGGAGCATTGCTATGAGCAATTCCAGCCATCCAACTCTGGACGGCAACGACTAACGCCAGGTAGCATACTTGTCGTTCAAACCACTCCTACGTTCTTCGAACAACAACCAATGCGCCGAGCCTACTTCTCGTCCTCAATAACGGACTTTCTAAACTTAGATTCCAAAGCAGTCATTGGCGATCTTTCGATTGCTCACGGGCGAGACGTCGAGCAGACTCAACTCAGTGCCTGGTTCGAACAAATCAAAATTCTCAAGAGCGTCCTACACAACCGTGAAGGTCGGCTCTATTTCGAGTATTCGATCCCGCGAATGGGCAAACGGATTGACGTACTCCTTTTGATTGGCCCGGTAATCTTTGTGCTCGAGTTCAAAGTCGGTGAATCGCATTTCACTTCATCAGCATTAGATCAAGTCACTGACTACTGTCTTGATCTAAAGAACTTTCACGAGACTAGCCACGACCGCGTTGTTGCACCAATTCTGATAGCCACTCACTCACGTCATATCACACCAATCGTTTGCACGACTCCAAAGAACGACAAACTGCTCGACCCGATTCGCAGTACGGTTCCATTGCTCGGACAAACAATTGATGAAGTCCTAGGCTTTGCTTCGAGCGAGCAACCCCTCGATCCGAATGAGTGGGAGCGCGGACGATATTGTCCAACGCCCACAATCATCGAAGCAGCTCGCGCGCTGTATAACAAACATTCTGTAGATGACATCACGAGGCACGAGGCCGGATTGACTGACATCACGCGAACATCTGATTCGATTGACGAGATTATTAATGCATCGCGTGCAGGTAACTTCAAATCAATCTGTTTCGTTACTGGTGTGCCGGGAGCTGGAAAAACTTTAGTCGGACTGGATATCGCTAACAAACATCGTAATCCCGAGAGCGGAACTCATACCGTATTTCTCTCAGGTAATGGACCGTTGGTCGCCATACTGCGAGAGGCGCTATCACGCGATTACGTTGCGAGAGCAAAAGCCGAAAATCGCAAGGTCACCAAGACTGAAGCCCGACGGCAGGTCAATTCATTCATTCAGAACGTCCATCACTTCCGGGATGAATACTTACGAGATGAAAGTGCTCCGGCTGATCACATTGTGATCTTCGATGAAGCGCAACGCGCTTGGAATCTGCAACAGACTTCCAACTTCATGCGACAAAAGAAAAACGTTGCTGACTTCAACGTCTCCGAACCCGAATTCTTAATCTCGTGTATGGACCGCCACCCAGATTGGTCCGTTGTCGTTTGTTTGGTTGGAGGGGGTCAGGAGATAAACATCGGCGAAGCCGGCATCAGTGAGTGGATTGAGGCTTTGAATCGATCCTTTCCAGATTGGCATATCTACATATCATCACGACTAACGGATACAGAGTATGGCGCCGGAAGAGTTCTGGAAGATCTGGCTGCACATTCTCACGTGACAATAAATCAGAACCTACACCTCGCTGTTTCTATGCGCTCTTTCCGCGCGGAGAACGTTGCACAACTGGTAAAAGAACTCCTCGATCTCGACACAGATGCAGCACGCCGAACGTTGTTTGAACTCAAAGATAAGTATCCAATCGTTATCACTCGGGATATCGCCAAAGCCAAAGAGTGGCTGCGTCAGCAAGCACGCGGAACCGAGCGCTTCGGCATCGTAGTTTCCTCGCAAGCAGAACGACTAAAGCCGCACGCTATCGATGTGAAGACTCCAGTGGATCCTGTCATGTGGTTCCTAAATGATAAAGACGACGTCCGTTCGTCTTATTACTTAGAAGACGTCGCAACTGAATTCTCCGTTCAAGGGTTAGAGTTAGATTGGGTCTGCGTTACCTGGGATGCTGACTTCAGGCACTCAAACATTGGGTGGGAGCATTGGAAATTCCAAGGCTCCAGGTGGATGCACATTAATTTGGCCCATCGCCAACTTTATCTGAAGAACGCCTATCGCGTTCTACTAACCCGAGCACGCCAAGGCATGGTGGTAGTAGTACCTTGGGGTGATTCCATTGACCATACAAGAAGCCCTTTATTCTATGACTCTACATTTTCATACTTAAGAGAGGTCGGATTTGGATCAATCTAAATTGGTCGGTCTCAGTCACAAGAAAACCGCCCAACCGAAAATCTCCTGGGTAAACTCCTCACATGTTTCAAATACTCACGAACGCATACTTCTCCGGTGCCGGACTTATGGACATTGGTCTTGAGGCTAGCGGCCTGACACTGCAACAGAGCTTCGAGATCGACCAAATCTGTTGCAATACGATGAGGCGAAACTTTGCTCACGAAGTTGTTCAATGCGATATCACCAAGAAGATAGTTCTAGCTGACAAAGAGTGCCACGTGATGGTGGCGACGTATCCGTGCACGAAGTATTCACCCATCGCTGACATTCATGGTGTGCGAACAGGAGATGATCTGTTTCTGCATTTCTTTCGGCATGTGGCGATTCGAAGACCTGAACTTTATGTGGTTGAGAATGTACCGGGGATGAAGAAGTTTCCGGTTGTCATGGAAGCGATGACGAAGTTGCCCGATTACTACGTGCACGTTGCTTGTCCGGTGAAGACTTCGACGTGGTTGCCCCAGAAGAGAGACAGACTAATCATCATTGGCAGCCGAAAAAACTTCGCTTGGCATGAGCCAACAGCTAAACGGGCAGTCACGTTGGCGGAGATACTTGAGCCAGAGCCGACTCCGCACATTCCTGAATATGTGAACAGACGTCTTGCCGGCAAGTATCGAGACCGGCCGATCATCAGTGATCCAAAACGCGGCGATATCGCACCGACTTGCGTTGCGCACTACTCGAAAGACCTCAGCACAAGGCTTGTTGCCGATAATCGTTTTCCACATGGCGTGCGCCCGTACACAGTTCGCGAGTATGCGCGACTGCAGGGAGTGCCGGATACATTTGGTTTTGTCGGAAGTGACAACGATGCGTATCGAATGATTGGGAATGGTGTTTCCGTTCCGGTTGGGAAATGGATCGGCGCTGAGATTACACGCTATTTCCAGTAAGAGATTTAAGAAACAATGTCATCCGCAGATTGCGCAGATTACGCCGATTAGAAAACCTTACTGATTTAAGGTTCTGAAATCTGTATTATCGGTGTAATCTGCGGATGATTCTTTAACCTCACAAATAAGGAGTTCGTCATGTCTAACCTCACACAATCCGATCCTCGGACATATGCGATTATTGGGGCGGCGATGGAGGTTCATTGTCAGTTAGGTTGTGGTTTTCTGGAGCCTGTTTATCAGGAGGCAATGGCAATTGAGTTGGCCATCAGATCGATTCCTTTCAAGCCACAACGCGAGTGTCCGATAAACTACAAAGGTCATCGATTAAAGACTCACTACAAGCCTGATTTCATTTGCTTTGACGAAGTAGTCGTGGAGTTGAAAGCTCTAGGTAGATTGAGTTCGGTAGAAGAGTCGCAGGTGATTAATTATCTAAAAGTCACCGGATTCCATACTGGTCTGCTAATCAACTTTGGTACTCGAAGCTTGGAGCAACGACGGTTTGTGTTGAAGTGAAGAGATAATCCACAGATTGCACAGATGACGCCGATTCTAAAAACGAATCAGGAATGCCCTCCCTGACGGTCGGGCTACTGACCCGAGGTTATCAGCACGGCGTCGCTCGTCCGACTACTCCTCGCTAATGCGAGTTGGTGGCCATCCGGTGAGAATGCGAAGGTCAGGATGCGGTCGGTTTTGAAACTCGTGATCTGTTTCGCTGTACCGCTGTCTATTGGTTGGCTCCAGAGATTTGAAACGCCGCCGAGCGTGTTGACATATACAATTGCGCGGCCGTCAGGAGACCAGTGCCAGCCGCGATAAAAGAGATTGTCGTATGTGCCGGGCAAAGCTGTTAACGGTAAGTCGATCGTGCTAACTAAGGCGCCATCGTCAAATTTAATGATTCCAATCTTCGGTCGAAGCGATTGCTCATCCGTAAAGAGATAGGCTACGAGCTTGCCATCAGGTGATAACTGCGGATAGGTAAAACTTCCCTTCGCTACCAACTCGACCGGACGACTTCCGTTGGCGCCATCGGTCGACACCTTACGAATCCCACCGATAAACGGGTTATAGACCACCCAACTGCCGTCGCGCGAAACAGAAAAACCCGGAACGCCGCCAGCTCCGAAAGTCAGTTGTCTCTGGTTCGACCCATCGTTGTCAGCACGCCAAACTTGAATGGCCCCATTGCGATGCGATCCAAAAACGACTTGTCGCCCATCAGCCGAAATCTCAGGCGCTACTTCGTCCGAATCGTTAGTGATCAACGGCTTAGCTTCTCCACCATCAGCACTGACTATCCAGATGCCTGCCTTCCCATTTACATTCGTATCGAAAACAACTCTGCCATCGGCGGTCCAGGCTAAACCTCGACTTCCCTCCAAAGCGTTTTTGCGCACCGTCAAAGACTTTTCACTACCTGCTTGTCCAACTGTTGCCACCCAGATATTCGAAACGGGATCACTTTGCACCGCGACGACGCTGGTAAACCAGGCATAGGAATTCAGGTCGCTAGTGATCCGTTTAGCGTCGCCTTGTGGATAAGAAATCTGCCACAGCTGCGGAGGGCTCAAGGCCCGTTGCTGCCCAACAAACACCAGTCCGCTGCCATCGTTGAACCATGACACCCGGCCTATGTACACCCAACGAGAACGAGCGAGTGGCTTAAACGTTCCATCAGCTAGCGAGATCACGATAGGAGTCATTCCCAAATTCCGTCCAGTCACCTCGTTTGTATCTTCACTTCCGTAGGCGACCGCGACCGCTTTGTTGTCCGGTGACCACGCCGGGTTTGAGCCGCCGAGCCAGTGTGGTTCCTCCACCGAAAAAATCAGACGTTCATTAGCACCGTCGCTATTAGCGACGAACAATTCGTCTTTAGTTCCGTTCTGGTGATGACGAGCAAATGCAATCTGTTTTCCATCGTGGGAAAGAGAAATAGGCTGCGTGACTCCTGAGATGAGTTTGCGCGGGATGCCTCCCAACACCGGCACCTGAAAAAGTGCACCTTGTGGATTCGCCTCGTCGTTCACGGTGTAATAAACGTAACCGTCTGGCGAAAACGTGCTGGCATTCATAGCGTAGGCTTCATGAGGGGCAACTATCTGAACACGGCTTCCGGTTCCCAGATGTTTGGTCCAAAGACTGCGCTTTCCACTCTCCTCGAGCGAATACGCGATGTATTTGCCGTCGGGCGAAACGGCTGCTGTTTCCACGTTGCCTTCGTTTGTAACGCGCGTGATCGTCATGCTCTGGAAATGTTTTGCGAGCGGGGCTGATGATTTCCTCAGCTTCACTGCATACAGCAACGCGAGACCGGCCATTAGCGGAACTACAAAAACGACAAGCAACAGCTTTTTGGACCATAGCCCACTTTTGGGTTGTTCGACGGCAGAAGCGCTCGGCGTACTCAATCGGGTAGTAGTGTCAGGACGAAGCGGGAGTTGAGTGTCATGACCTTCGTTCATTTCGCGACGCAACTGTTTTAACTCGATCGCGACGTCCTTGATCGTTTGGAAGCGCTCGTCCCTGTCCTTTTCCAAACAGCGCCGAACTATTCGTTGCAATTCTGGCGAGACTGAAGGATTGAACTCAGCGAGCGAAGGAGCCGGTTCGT
>QHXL01000008.1:5168-12015 GCA_003222935.1 Acidobacteriota bacterium | reverse complement strand
TCAAATTCGGAGTTGTTGCCGAGATAGTGTTTGATCGTTGCACTGACGCCCTGGCTTTGAATTCCTTTGACGTAACCAACAGCAATTCGCGAGGCGAGAAATGGATCTTCACCGAAGTATTCAAAGTTGCGCCCGTTCATCGGCGCTCTATTGATATTCACGCCCGGACCCAACATAAAATGAACGCCCTTGGCTCGTGCGTCGCGACCAATCTCCGTTCCTACTCGCTCCGCGAGCGACGGATTCCAGGTAGCAGTTAAACCAATGCCGCCGGCCATCGCAGTCGCCGGGCCAAAGTTACGGACACCGATTGGACCGTCAGCCATTTTGAAACGCGGAAGTTTGAGACGTGGGACATCGCGAATGAAAAAACCGTCGACGCCGGCCAGCAGATCAACTTTCTCTTCCAGGGTAAGCTGACTCAGGATTGAATTAACTCTCGACTCGATATCTTCCGAATGATTCGTCGCTGTACCCACTGACTGACCAAACAGCGGCATTAGTCCGGAGAGCAACACACACGACAACAGAAGCGCCTGAAGTTTTTTCATTGGATTTTCCTCGTGAAACTCGCATACCCAGCGAGGCTGTAGTTTGTTAGCTGGCTTTGTTTCAAAGTTGACAGTTACGTGGTTTCGGCTTTGCCGCCTGATGTGAGGATCGGCTTTGCCCTTCCGTACCTCATGCCGGATTATTCGGGCTGCGCCCATGACTTCATGGATTTCTGGCGCAGCGTCAAAGTAAAAGGGCATAGCCCAAGGAACCTATTGAACGACTACGGAAGGGCAAAGCCCATCCTCACATCAGGCGGCAAAGCCGAACCGTCCCCGCAAATACCTTTGAGGGTGTTACTTAGGACTCACCACGGGAGCGCTCAATGTCAGCTTCCCGCGAAGTTCAATTTGCTGTGAGGAGCGACCAACTAAGACATCAAAGTCACCCGCCTCAGCTCGCCATTGCTTATTCGCTACGTCGAAATAAGACAACGATCTATTGTCGAGAACAACCGAGACTCTTTTCGTTTCACCGGGACGGAGACTGACCTTAACGAATCCCTTCAGTTCCTTTGCCGGCCTTGGCACCGAACTGTGTGTGTCGCCAACATAAACTTGAGCAACGTCCGCACCTGCGCGCTTTCCGGTGTTGGTAACCGTGAACTCGACTTCAAACCGTCGACCACCGTCGTTCCCCGCAGTCGTAGTTATAGGCTTGATTGCAAGCCCGCCGTATTTGAAAGTTGTGTAGGACAATCCGAATCCAAAAGGAAAGAGCGGCTTGGTCCCGTTGTGCTCGTAGCCACGATAGCCGACAAAAATCCCTTCTTTGTAAAGGACACGTTTGGTGCCGTCAGCGGGGTAATAACTGTCGTGAACTGGATTGTCTTCCCAGCGACGTTCGAACGTCACAGGCAAACGGCCGGAGGGATTCACGTCGCCAAACAAAACTTCAGCGACCGCGGTTCCACCCTCCTGACCTGGATACCACGCTGCTACCAACGCCGGAATCTTGTCGAGCCATGGATTCGTGTCCACGCTTCCACCTGAATTGAGAACAAGGATCGTCTTCTTGTTTGCGGCAGCCATTTGCTGAATTAGTTCGTCGTGGCCCAGCGGCAAGCCGAAAGTTCTGTCAGCACTTTCGGCTTCAGAGTCTGAATCAAAACCAGCCGCGACAACGACTGCATCAGCGCTCGCCGCCATTTTCTTCGCATCCTCATTTACGAGTTTGCCTACGTTTACTATTCCCATTCGCAATCGTGCTGCACGTCGCAATCCTCGGCCATGCTGCTCGAGCACGACTTTGTGCGGGCCGGCTGTCAGGTTCACCATTCGATAGTCCGCCAGGGCTTTCAACGTCGTCCAATTGTCGACCACTACTTTGTCGTCCACGAACAGCCGGTACGACCCACCAATCTCGCGAGTTGTTTGCACAAAGAAGTCGTAAGAACCCGGTGTTTGCGGAGTGAAGTAACCTGTCCAACGTGAAGAGAGTGTTTGTTCCGGAAACAGCAGCCGAGCTGCAGTACCGAAGTCGATGTGTTGCTCGATCCGTGAGACGAGCGGTTTCCCAGTCAACTCAGGCGTTTCAAAATACTCCGCTTGAATTCCGACCTGACCATTTGTTGCCGCGGTGGTGAAATCAGTCGCGAGCGCAAGGTCGCTGTAAGTCTGAAGACCGCGATCGTACATCACTTTCAGTGCACCACCTGAGTAATTACTCAATCCTTCAAGGACACTGATCGAAGCAAAAGACTCGACCGCAGCACTACCACCACCGACCGCAACGGCGGGATAAGCATTAGGGCCGACAACAAGAATTGTTTTCGTTTGAGTTTTGTTGAGCGGCAGCAGATCGCCGTCGTTCTTCAACAACGTGATTCCTTCACGAGCCGCGTCGAGAGCAATCTTTCGACCTTCAGGGTTGTAACGAGGTACAGTCAATTCAGTCTGGTTCTTATCGAGCCAACCAAATCTCGCGGCGGTACCCACGATCCCTGTTCGATCGCGGCCTTCAGGGCTTGTCGATTCATGTGGAGGCCGGACGGCATCTCAAGATCTTGTCCGGCGTTTGTCGCTTCGACCCCATCGTATGTCGCCGACCAATCGGACATCATTATTCCGTCAAAGCCCCAGTCCTTCCGCACCACATCAGTCAACAGATACTTGTTCTGGGACATATGGAAACCGTTCGTGAGGTTATAGGAATCCATGATGGCGCCAACACGCGCTTCTTTCACTGACGCCTCAAAGGCGGGCATGTAGATCTCTCTAAGCGCGCGCTCGTCGATGATTGAATCAGTGTTGTGGCGATCAAACTCCGAGTTGTTTCCCAAAAAGTGTTTGACTGTTGCGCTCACTCCCTGGCTTTGCACGCCGTTGATGTAGTTCACTGCCATTCGCGAAGCGAGAAACGGATCTTCGCCGAAGTATTCAAAGTTTCTACCATTCATCGGTGCGCGATTGATGTTCACACCGGGAGCGAGCAAAAAGTGAACACCTTTCGCGCGCGAGTCGCGTCCGAGTTCCCTGCCTACGAGCTCTGCCAAAGTGGTGTTCCAGCTGGCAGTCAAAGCAATACCGCCGGCGAACGCAGTGGCTGGTCCGAAGTTACGAACGCCTATCGGACCGTCCGCCATTTTTAGCCTGGGCAGATTGAGACGTGGAACATCACGAATGAAGAAACCATCCACGCCGCCGAGCAGATCGAGTTTCTCGTCGAGCGTCAACTGCGTAACTATCGTTTCAACGCGCGCATTCATTTCAGCAAGCGATGGGCTTCGCATGGACGATGTTGATTGAGCAAAGGCAAAGTTTGAAACCAGGGTTAATAAGAGAACAAGCGTAGACAACTTTCGCATATTGAATTGGGTCTCCCGACCGGGTAAGACTGAATTATATTTTCTAAAGCAATCTCTCCGTTCTGCGCCCACTGCGCGTTCCCCGACGCCCAACAAAACAGTTAACGCCGAGATCGCAGAGACGCAGAGGACGCAGAGAAAATTACTTCACAACATCACTATTACTAACGAACGCTACTTTCTTACCATCCGGCGACCACGAGGGAACGTTGATCGTACCCTGGCCGCCATAAAGGTAAGCAACAACTTTCGCCGGACCTCCGGTGATCGGCATCAAGCGAATATAGACGTGCTTGTAAAACGGATGATCGTCCGGCCGCACATCCTTGAGGAACGAAACAAAGATTATCCACTTCCCGTCGGGTGAAATATGTGGAAACCAGTTGTTGAATTCATCATTCGAGACTTGTTCCTGTTGCGAGCCATCCGGTCTCATACGCCAGAGTTGCATCAAGCCGCTTCGCGTAGAGTTGAAATAGATGTACTTGCCGTCAGGTGTGTATTCAGGACCATCGTCGAGTCCCGGCGTTTTTGTAAGGTTGGTTTCGTCACCACCCAGGGTTGAGATCTTGAAGATATCAAACTCACCGTTTCGTCCTCCGGTGAAAATCAATGATTTTCCATCCGGTGACCAGCTGTGAAGATACGAAGGCCCGGTCTTTGTAATTCGCTTTGGCGTTCCACCCTTAGCCGGTACCGTAAATACATTTGACTGATTCTGTTCCTCACTAACGTGATGACTGATCGCCAGCATCTTTCCGTCGAACGACAACACATGGTCGTTGTTGTTACGGATCGCAAAGTCGGTGTTTAGCTCTGTAGATGTTCCGCTCTTCAAATCGAATCGATAGAGGCGACCATTGCGGTTGTAGATAAGTGTCTTTCCGTCACGAGTCCAATTGGGTGCCTGAAGTGAATCCGCAACGTGGTAAATCGTCCGACGACTTCCGCTAGCAACATCAAGGATTTCTAGATCGCTCCCTATGTATTCACGGTAGGGAACGAAATTGTCTCGCGCTGGTATCGTGATCCGCACATTGTTGAAAACCGCTTTTTCAACCACGTCCTTATTGTGGGAACAGACAAACAGCCCAACGTAAACTTCATCACCTAAATCCAACCCGGCGATCTGTTCGCTGGCAAATGGGTCACCGAACCTGGCCGTCGACGCGATATAGGTATCGCCTTTTCGCTCCAACTGCAAAATGTCAGCGTCCTTAATCGGGAAGATCTTTTCCTCCGTTATTGCCCCACTTGTGCGCCGAAACTGCAATGAGGTTCTACCGTCGCCATGAACTACCGCGGTCGCGTGCGGAGAGTTTTGCTCAAGACTCTTGCGAACAATCCAGCCAATTTTTCTGTGTGGGTCAGTTCCTTTCCCGACAAACTGCGCCCGGGTCGACAAGATGAAGTTTCCTTTCAGGCGCTTCCAGACAACATGAAACTCGTCGCTTCCGAGCCACATGTTGGTGCCCGATCCAGTCAACGTGTATTCCTGGCGCTCAGCGTCGTAGGCGATTTCGCCTTTGGTCTTCACCGGTCCGACGTCGGAGTGATCTTCAAAAAGTCCGTATGATAGTTTTTGGACCGTTGGCGTAGTCGTAGAAATGCCGACCGAGAGCAGCGCGAAAAAAAATAGACCCAAGCTTGAAGACTTCATGTTTTTTAATCGCCCTTGTATTGCCTTGAATTCAAACGAGGTGAAACAAAATTTTCAGGTTGGGAAGGTGGACCCTGTCCCCGCTGCCTTCAGCCTCATTGCTTTATGAGAGAAATTCTTGTTTCAGGTTGGCGGAAACAGGTCCACCTTCCCGACCTGAAAATTTGCATAAAGCAGCTGCTGACTCCAACCATTTTACTGACAAACAACGGCGGTAGAAGATCCACCGCCGTTGTTGCCAATTCAAGGTGCGAGAGTTGTGTTGATTAAAACGACAAGCGAGCCACTAACTGTAAGATTCGCGGATCGCGTGCGCCGTTTATTGTGCCAAAGCCGTTGCGATTCGCGAAAATGAAATTGCCATTTGCATCGTACGGCAGGTTTGTCGGAGTGTAGTTAGTTAAGCTCGTAACATTCAGCGTCGCGTTTACACCGCTAAACTGAGTGTGATTGAGAGCATTAAAAGCGTCGACACGAAGTTCGAGACGTCCACGTTCTTTGATTGAGAATGTTTTCTGGAGTGAAAGGTCGACGTTGTTAATGCCAGGTCCAATCAGATAGTTACGACCTGACTCAAGGCCGAGACTTCCAGGCAATGGAGGAGTGAATGCGGTCGTCAATATCTGACGATACGGATCTCCGCTATTACCGATGCCAGGTGAACCCTGGACGCGAATGCGTGCGCCTTCAGTAGCGGAACCGGTAAGTTGGGCGTTGCCGATACCACCCGGGATGCTGAAGCCGACTCCAAAAGGCGCGCCGCTTTGGAAAGCATAAACACCCGAGAGTTGCCAGTGGTCAGTAAAGAAACCCACGACCTTGTTGTCGTCCATATATTTCGAAACGTTGGGTAATTCGTAGATCGCGTTAATCGCGAGATTGTGCTTGCGATTAAAGGCAAGCGGGCCATAGTTTTCGCCGCTTTATTGAACGCATCGATCCTTACAAAATCGGTATCGTTACCATTGGTCGTACCCATCGCCCGACTCCACGTGTAACTAACCTGCGAGAAGAACCGTTTCACAAACCGGCGCTGCAATCCAAGCTGCATTGAATTGTAGTTCGAGTTGCCGCCCATTTGGTGAATGTTGATGTTTCCAAAACCCTGGAAAGGTCTCAGGAAATCCTGTGGAAGCGCATTCGAGCCACTGAAACTCAGACCCGCATTTACATAAGGCGCAGCCAGTCCTGGCTCGACAGTTGGAATTACACCACCCGCAAATCTCGATGGGTCCTGGTTCTCGCGTTTGTACATGGCGCCGTAGGGAATGGCGTTTAGATTTACGCGCTGAAGAAGGTGCCGCGACTGTGAGCCAACGAAAGCAGCATCGAGTCGCATGTCGAAAGGCAACTTGGCCTGGATGCCGAGATTGAATTGGTAAACAGTCGGAATCTGACCTTCAACCGAAAACGCATTGAGACCAGACGGCGCGAGCAAAAGGTTTGAAGGGTTGGTATCTTTAAGAAAACCAAAGTTGAGAGTCGGCGTGAAAATCGTCGGCGGATTTCCCAGCATGTCGAACGTCTCGTTGCCCTGGTAGCGGTCGTAGAAGATCCCGGCACCCCCACGAAGAACAAACTCACCCTTCCCCGTCACGTCGAATGCAAACCCAAAGCGCGGGGCAAAAAGAAGGCCCGGACTGTCCTGTAGGTATTTATTAATGTCTGAACCGGCCTTCGCGATTCCGTTCAGAATGTTTCCGCTGTTCGGAACAATCTTGCCGATTTCAGTTCCTGGCACTGTCACACCCGAAACCGCATCGAAGCCAACGCGCACTCCGGTCGCACCTGATAAGGGGTCGGTGCCAAGCACCGGTCGATAGAGACGA
>QHXL01000008.1:0-5094 GCA_003222935.1 Acidobacteriota bacterium | reverse complement strand
CGAATTCCGTAATCCAGTGTCAGCCGAGACGTTGTTTTCCAGTTGTCCTGGAGATAAAACTCGATGTTGTTGTAGCGATATTGGCCCGTCGGATAGCTCGAGGCCTGGTTGAAATTGTTGTAGACGCCAGTGGCCGCATTGGCGAAACCAAAACCCGTATCGAATGGGTTCTGTGCATTGTCGATAAAGTTAATGTTGCCATTGGCGTTGGTGAACACTGTCTGATCTTTCCAACTACGCTGGAAGTAGACACCAGCCTTCAGCGAGTGTTTGCCGACGATCTTCGAGAAATTATCGACGATGTCGAAGGTCCGGTTGTAGTTGAAGAACGGCGCGTTGTTAGTGCCAAAATTCGGGCCGTTAGCGATTCGACCACCATTAAAGTTGAACTGCGGAATGTAGTCCTGTTGAATTGCCGAAGGGTAAATCATCGGCAAGTTGGTGAGTCCGGTGGCCGCACGTGTCAACCCACCGTCTGCTGCGTCGATGTTGATTTGGTTCTTTCCGAAACCAACAGTCACTTCGTTAACGGTCGTCGGGTTAAACGTCTTCGTCGCACCGACGGCAAATGCCCTACCGGGACGAGCATCGTTGATTCGGGACAGTGGCAAATTCGTGCCCAACACGAACGAACCATAGAACGATGAGATAACGTCGATGTTGTTAATGTATCGACCAAACACCGTAAGCGAATCTGAGGCTTTGTAGTCGATCCTCACGAGATCTTCGCGACGCGGATAGGAGTCAGATATTTGGGACCTGAAGTTGGCGCCGTTCACGCCTGCGAGATTGGGCCGTGGAAACACGTTGAGAATCGCAAGCCCCGGTCCATACAAACGATTCGCGGGTATCTTGTTGACGATTCCATTATCTGAGAAACACGCCGTCTGCGTAGTCGCGTTGCACGTACCGGTCTTCGTGTAGTCGCGAATGAAAATTTTGTTGCCGTTGTTGTCCTTGCTTTGCGAGAAGTCGCCGGTTCTTTCCAACTCAGTGGGAACGGTGACGTTGCGAATGCCTTGCGGGCGCAGTTGTCGCTGGAATTCCTGCGTCACAAAAAAGTAGAGCTTGTTCTTTCCACTCCAAACGCTGGGACCACCTTCACCAAAGTGGGGCAGGATAACAGGGCCACCGATCGTGTAACCAAAGTTATTGAAGCGGAAGAACTGACGAGGAAGCTTTTCGCGATTGTTTACCCAGTTGTTGGCGTTGAGTCCTTCGTGGCGATGATACAAATAACCGCTGCCATGGAACTCGTTGCTGCCGCTCTTTGTCACCACGCTGATTTGCGCACCCGAAGAGCGTCCATATTCTGCCTGGTAGTTTGAAGTCAGAATCTTAAACTCTTCAACCGCATCAAGACTTACCGTAGCGAGTTGATCGCCGTTGTTTCCAGTATCGACGTTACCGATGCCATCGAGCGTGAGATTGTTCTGATTTGCTCTCGCTCCATTCGCGCTAATGCCGGCCAGGCCAGCATGGCCCGAGACCTGGTAGTTGTTGTTGTTCACAACACCTGGCGCAAGTCGCGTTAATGAAAGGTAGCTTCTACCGTTCACCGCAATGTTCTGAATTTGGTCGGCTACGATTGCAGTTCCGCGCTCAGCGCTTTCTGCTTGAAGTTGTTCGCCACTCGAAATGACGGTCACGCTTTCCGTAACGGCGCCAACTTCCAGAGCGATGTCAGGCGCTGCGACACGCTCGTTAGCATTCACTACCAACCCGTCAAGCTTGAAAACTTTGAATCCCTTCGACTCAACCTGCACCGTATAAACATCGGGGGTCAATTGAGGAAAAACAAACCGCCCGTCCTGGTCGGTTTGAGCTGTCTTGGTTTCTTTTCTGCTGAGGCTGGTTACTTGCACTTGAGCATTTGGGACCGATGCTCCTTGTGCGTCTGTCACTTTTCCGACCATCACGCCGCTGATGGTTTGAGCAGCGACTGACAGAGTAGTAACCAAAACCAATGTAGATGCGAGGAGAAGGCTTTTGATTTGAATGCTCTTTGTCATTTGTTCCTCCGTCGGTTTGGGACCAGTCAACCATTCAACTCTTCGGGTTGAGTTTTGAACGATTAATGCGAAGTACTGGAGCACGAATAAGGCTTTGCGCTACCAGCACGAACTCGATTTCAACGCTTCTTATCGGACTTTGTTGTCAAGTCGAACAAAGTTCTCAGAACCCATAAATGACGTAAGACATGAGCAGTACAGCGGGATGTATTTTTTGTTATCGCTTTAAGCGCTGCCGTGAATGCTTAAAGACTGAGGTGGAAACCTTCCCTACCACTTGACCGAAACCCCTTGAAGGACTTCTTCCCTTGGTCAACCTATTTGTTCGCGTCACGAACTAAAACTGGTAAAGAATGGAGCCTATTCGGCTCCCAAAATTTGCGCGGAGTATACAGATTATCAGTTTAGGCTACAAGACTTATGATCAAGAAAACTTCGAGCAGTTTTCCAACGGACAGTAGCAACAAACGCTGAACGATTGACGCTCCCTGTTTAGACTTGAGAGACCAGGTGCTTCAACGCGAAGGTCGAACAACTGATCACCCTGCACGCGAAGCAGTCTTCCTCACAAATCCGTAAGAGTTCAAGTTTGAAGTTTCGGCTGGTCCGAGGCATTCTCCTAACGCGATACCCTAAAACAAACCGTCGATTCGTGGAAGAACACCGATCTAATGCTGAGAAAGCGGGCCAGGAACAACAGATCATCGGAATCTAAGATAGCGATCGTTGCTGCAATCCTTGGCAACGTTGCAATAGCCATCACCAAGTTTGTCGCGGCAGCATTCACCGGTAGTTCGGCGATGCTGTCCGAAGGTATTCATTCACTGGTAGACACCGGTAATGGCGGCTTGATGCTTCTTGGTATTCATAAAAGCCAGAAAGCTCCTGATGTCGAACACCCTTTTGGTCATGGCAAGGAACTCTATTTTTGATCGTTGATTGTTTCGATCGCGATCTTTGCTCTGGGCTGTGGGATGTCTATATACGAAGGAATCACACACCTGATAAGTGAGCCTGTGCGCGGACGGCTAATGAACGTTGGAACTATGCAGTTTTAGGGTTCGCGGTTGTTTTTGAATCCATCACGTGGCTGTTCGGTTGGAAGGCCTTTCGTTCAGTTAAGGGCCGACGTGGAATTATTGAAGCAATCCACCAAAGCAAGGATCCTTCTTCGTTCCTCGTGTTCTTTGAAGATTCCGCGGCGTTGTTGGGATTGGGTATTGCATTTGCCGGAATCTTTCTTGGTCACCAATTGAACTATCCCCACGCGGATGGAATTGCTTCAATACTGATTGGTCTACTGCTTGGATCAGTCTCCTTTTTCCTAGCTTACGAAAGCAAGGGTCTTCTGATTGGCGAAGGTGTTGACCGGGAAACACTGAATCAGCTTCGGGCTTTGATTAAGGCTGATCCAGGCGTAGAGCATCTAGGTTCGATTCTCACCATGCATTTTGGACCACATGAGGTACTGCTCACTATTGAATTAAAGTTTCGTGATGATCTGTCTGCAGTTGGTGTTAGAACAGCGGTCGGCCGATTGCAAAAGCAAATTCGACAGGAGCACCCTGATATCACGCGAATCTTCTTCGCATCCGAAGCTATCTGCCAGGGCGAAGAGGGTTGAGCCTTCGATCCCACCTTGGAGTGCGGGGACTTGTCACCGCTTTGTTAAGGCGTTCGCCTAATTCAAGTTCACTCTAATCAAAGCGGTGACAAGTCCCCGCACTCCAAGGTGGTCTTTCTAACTCTCTAAATAACGACTGCGCAAGACGCCCATGTGGTGCAGTTCGTGTCCGGCAATAATGTAAGCCAACGCGCGAACGCTGACATCATTCTCGTTTGCCTTTCCGTGTCGCAACCACTCCGTTTCATTTAAGGGTCGAAAGAGTTGAATCGTTGCTCGACGAACAGTCGCGAATTCTTCTGCCATGTCGGCGAGGGTGCGCCTGTCAAAGTCTGCATCGCGTACGTAATCCTCTTGTTCATACCCCGGCAGCGGAGTTTTATCGTTTCGTGCAAAACTTAAGGCGCGATAACTAAAAATTCTCTCCGAGTCGATAACGTGGCCCAACAGTTCTTTTACGCTCCACTTGCCTGGGGCGTAGCGGAAGTTGGCCTTGTCGGAGGGAATAGTTCGCAGCAACGACAAACTGTTTTCGATTTGGTGGTCCAGGGTTTGAATTATGTCGCCTTCCGCCACAAGCGCGACGTACTCTGAAAATTCGGGTGCGTGTTCAGTGGGGGCTGGTTTGGTAGCTGCTGCCTGACTCACGTTAAGTCTCCTTTGAAAATAGATTTGAAGAATTACGAATACTTTGAGAACTCCTTCGTCAGATAGTTCATGATATCTTTTAGATACTCGGGAAGAATTCTGATTGTAACAGCATCGGGCTGTCTGATATTGACGTTGGCCCGTCGATTTCAAACACGGATATGAGTCCTTTAGCCTAGACAAATTGTCGGCTAACGTTCAAGTCGAGTTCCAGGTCTACTACCAGGTTTTCGAGCAATAGAGGGGTGACTCGAAAAGTCTACGATTAAAATCGCCAAACAATGACAACACCAAAATGGAGTGTCCTGATTGCTGAGGACCATGATGACGTTCGCCGCTTGATGAAGGTTCGCTTGGAGGAAAAGGGCTATCAGGTGATGGAAGCGAGGAATGGCCTTGAGGCTGTTGAACTAGCCCCGCTACACAACCCAGACTTAATTTTGATGGACCTGAGAATGCCAGTGCTTGACGGCTTTGAAGCCACTCGCAGATTAAGGCAAATACCAGCAACGACAAGCATACCTATAGTTGGATTTTCATCGCTCTGTGATGGATGGCACGAAGAGGCTCTAGCTGCAGGTTGTGACGACTGTATCTTGAAGCCCGTCGACGATAAGGAGTTGACTGAGATTCTCGAACGTTTTCTTAGCCCCCCGTCATAGGAAGAACCTTGCTTTGAATGTCGAGTCGAGTGCGACCCGCGAAACCTCCCGAACTTACATCGCAAATCAACATTCAGGGCATACGCCCACTACTCAAGAAGCTCATCAACCGGTCAAAGAAACGATATGATCTCGCGGTGTACCACAC
>QHXL01000007.1 GCA_003222935.1 Acidobacteriota bacterium | reverse complement strand
AGTGCTAAGGCTTCTCTTTGAGTACAAATATTCAGGTTTATAACGCAACACATTGCACTCCTCCGGAGCGCGAGTATGCAAAACCATTCACAACTATAAACATGTCACTCCTCCGGAGTGAAGAAAGTCATGATTTTGCAAGAGCCTCGAAAGTTAAAAGAGTACGCCGTTGTTACCGCTATGATAACGACCGCTCTTCTGCTTAGTGCATGCGCTGCGCTGCAACCACCCGATGTAAGTGGCCCACGTTCGAATCTGCCGCCGTATCCGATCATCGCTAACGTCCCGGACAGGTATGAAGAAGCTTCGCTTGCGTGGAAGCAGCTTTCACAAAACTACGGTCTCGCGCAGGACACACGCGGCGACCTTCAACCACTAACCGGCACTCTGCGAAGTGTTCCCGCAAACCTGGTTAATTCAATTTCATTACCACGAGTCGGTACTGGTCCAATCCCAACTGAAGAAGAAACGCGAGAGTCGTTACGACGGTTCATTGTCGAATGGCGTTCAGTGATTGGCACTGACCCCAGTCAGCTGTCCCTGGTTGAACGAGTAGATGATCCTTCGGGCGTGAAGATCGCACGGTACGAGCAACGGCCCTTTCGTTATCCGTTGCGTGGTGGATTCGGCAATCTTGTGATCAAGTTTCGTAACGATCGCCGCCTGGTCGACATCTCGAGTAACTGTCTACCGAACACCGAAAGACTGCAAAGCGCGATAAACGGTCTCACTCCCAAAGTGACTGCAGAAACGGCAGCGACATTGGTAAAAGGAAAGTCACTCACGGTGCCGGATGCAACGGGCCAACAGCGTGCTTTTCAACTCAGTCCAAACGACCCGGTTAACGTCAAACAGTTAGTCGCTTATGTTATGCCTTCCACCGATCAGCAAAACCTCGAGCTTCACCTGGCGTGGGAAATAGACGTGGCTAATGGCCCTATTAAGACTATCTATCTCGATGCCGTAACGGAACAAGTCATAGCGGTAGCATGATGAGTTCTCTACTTGACCAAACCAAACACAAGACAGCATTCTAGATTGGAAGAGCAAAGGTACTGGTTGGAGTCAGTTTATGAACAATTTTGATCCCACTAATAATGTTTCATGGCAACTGGGTCATCGCGGAAGAGTCGCAGTTTTTATTGATGGTAATAATCTGTTTCACGCAGCTCGCTTTCACAACATCGATATCGACTACAACAAACTGCTGCGAGTTCTCCTCGGTGACGGTCGGCTCTTAAGAGCTTTCTTCTATACAGGCGTCGATATTGGGGCAGAACGACAGCAGGGTTTTTTACTGTGGATGCGACGCAATGGGTTTCGAGTGATTCAAAAGGAACTGAAAACTTTCTACGACGGAACTCGAAAAGCCAATCTAGACGTTGAGATCGCTGTCGATATGCTTTCACTCGCCGGACGTTACGACACGGCTGTCTTGGTCTCAGGTGATGAAGACTTTGTTTATGCGGTGAATGCCGTTGCTTACAAAGGATGTCGGGTCGAGATCGCTGGATTCAGGTCAAATACTGCACCCAAGCTGATCGACGTTGCGGATTATTTTATCGACCTGGGCGAAATCGCAGAAAAGGTCCGTAAAGAAGTCACCCATGGAGCGCGTTACGACGAAAGAGATCTGCATGAACACCTTCATTCGCAGTATTTGCATGAAGAGATGCAAATGCCCGAACCTCAGCCCGATGCATTTCAAGCGGCTATGCGAGTTGTGATTGAAGCCGAAATCGAAGAAGAGGCGGCAGAATTCGAGGCCTCAAGCGAGTTCATACGCGTAACTGATGACCACTAAAGAGATGAAGATCTTCACGATCGAGGAAGCCAATTCGCTCCTACCCAGCGTCAGAAGCATTCTCGGGAAAATCCAAAAAGCTAACCGGAGCCTGCGCAAATACAAGGGGCAGGCTCAAAAAGCAGCAGAAGCGGGCGAACATGGCGGCGGCGGTGTTCTGAACGGCACGCATTACGCCCAACTCGTTACAGTTCTAACTTCCGAAATTAACCAGCTGGAAGGCTTAGGTGTGCAACTAAAGGACTTCGAGCGAGGATTGATCGACTTTCCTTATTTGAAAGATGGTCGAGTTGTACTCCTCTGCTGGCAGCTGGGTGAAGGCGACGAACTGGAGTGGTGGCACGATGTTGATGCCGGGTTCGCAGGTCGCACTCCGCTATAACTCGACTCCTCAGTTCTCGAATTACCCGTTACCCCGAAACGACAACCTCAACGCCCTCATCATTTTCTAATTGACCAGTTAAAGTTATTCCTGATAGGATGCGCCCGTTTGATAGCGGCTTGATAGTAGCGTCTTGAGGGGTGGTACCGAATCAGCCCCTCGGTCAATAACCACGGGAGACGACTTAGGATGGAATGTCCATCGTGTGGCGCTATCTCTGAAATTCCGGAGTGTTGTTCTGGTATCAGCGCGAACAACACGCAAATTCAACCAAACTCGTCGGAAAATTCAACTCACGAACTGAATATGAGCTCAGGAAGTGACGTTCAGCCACAATCAAGGAAATCCACACTTATCGAGTTCCCAGGTGTAGCCCGGACACCAGTTCCGGAGTGGAGAAAAGAACTCAGTGTGCGCGTCCGCGAAGTCCAGGAAAAACGCGCCAGGGACGCGGCGGTTGAGGCAGCAGAAACCCAACAGCTACAGGCAGATGCAGTAGCTACAACGCCGCAACTCGAACTGTTGCCGGCGGCTGAGTTGCCGGAGATGAATCCTCTTGTCGCGGCTGCGTTACGGCGTATTGAAAGAGCTCATCAAACCGCAAATCCTGAAATACGTCAGTCACGCCAAGTTCTGGCTGCCGCTGTTGCTTATGCTCCCGCGCGCGAAGAACGCGAAGAAAACGTACCAGAAACTCTTACACCCCAGCTAACCTTCGAAGAACAGGTAGAAGATCAGACCTGCGAAGGATCAGAAATACCGCCTCACGTAGAAAAAACGCACAATCTGGTTGTCGTGCCGGTTGTGGAAGTTCCCGAGCCTGAGACGAGAACGTCACCGCCACCAAAACGGCTGATTATTGACGATCCAAACGATCCGGCTCTGAACTACCTGGATTCAGTCTCGCGAACTGTGCGAGTTGATGAACTCGACACCCAAAGGCCGGCAGCATTTCGCCGGTTGGTTTGTGCTTTGTTTGACCTGGTCATTTGTGCGCTGTTAACGGCTCCGATTGGGGCTGCGGTTCAAATGACTGGAAATAACCTTGGCGACACTCGAACGATTATTGTTCTTGCCAGCACTTTCGTTGTCGTCACCTTTATCTACCTGACATTGACTACCGCACTGACAGGGCGCACGTGGGCAATGCGACTGCTGTCGCTACGTGTAATCGACAAAAGAACTGGGTTAATACCCACTGGCGGCCAATCAATTGGTCGTTCGTTTTTGTACCTGGGCTCGCTGGCACTCGCAGGGCTCGGCATTCTTTTCGCACTCGTAAGTCGGGAGGGCTATACAGCTCATGACAGATTTACGGGTACTGTTGTTATCGGAACTTAACACTGGGTTTTTCAAGTAACCTTTTATGTAATTTTGACTCGCTCGACTCAAATCGAGCGAGTCTTTTTTTGTTTGATCTACAGATTTGATAGCCTGCAGTCCGCCAATGCATCAGCAACTAATCCAGAGTATCGTCGAAGAGATTCGCTCAAATCTGAAGAGCAATTTTCTCGGCAAGATTTTTCAGTTGACTCCTTTGTCGTTTGTGATCGACCTGGGAATTAGGGGTAAGTTTCTCCTGGTGGACCTCGAACCATCCAGTCCTCGTCTATACCTCAGCCAGCGACGCGTCAAGGATCTCGACAAGCAATCGCTACCACTCTCTCATTTTGGACAATCGATGAAAGCGCAGATTGGTGGTGGACATCTTGTAGCGATCGACAAGGACAAAGATGAACGAATAGTTCGCTTGTCGTTTCGAGTTGAAGATGAGCTGGGAGTTGTAAGTTTCCGCCGTCTGTTGATTCAACTGACAGGTCGAGCAGCGAACCTGTTCATTCTCGATGAACTTAATCGAATTACAGCGGCGTTGCGCGCTCCAAAAGGTTTGGGTCAGCAGTTAGGCGAATACTACCTTCCACCTCCAGGGAATGAATCTTCTATACGCGAGCCCGCCGTTGTGTTTGTCGGTTCTCCCTCGCAGGCTGCCGAAGAATTTTTCACGACATACGACAAAGACCGCGACTTCAACGCGCGTATCAGTAGCCTTCGCGGCCAAACGAAAAAGGCGCTGAGTCAAAAATCTAAACTACGAGACAACCTGGAAAAGGATCTTGCTGATCATGGCGATCCCGAGGCGCATAAAAGACTGGGCGACCTACTGCTCGCGAATGTCTCCACCGCCTCGCGCGAAGCTAACAAAGTTCGCATCACCGACTTCTACGCGGATGGCGCTCCGACTATTGAAGTTGAAATTGACGACAACACATCGCTGCAAGAAGCAGCATCGCAGAGTTTTCGACACTATTCAAAAGCAAAAAGAGCGCGCGAAGAGATAGTCGAGCGGCTCGGTACCCTCAAAGTTGAGATTGCGGAACTCGAAGAACGCTTGAATGAGATTGACCGTGTGGCTCGCGATCGGGATGAAGCTACACTTTCAACTCTTCAGCCGCAAAAGAAGCAACCTCAACCAGTGGGAAAGCGGGAGGCAAAGCAACAACTTCCGGGTGTCCGTCGTTATGTATCGACCGATGGGTTTGAAATTCTTGTCGGCCGTGGCGCACGAGATAACGACAACTTGACGTTTCGTATCGCACGACCGAGCGACCTGTGGCTACACGCTGGAGATTATCCGGGGTCTCATGTTGTAGTTCGGAATCCCGATTCCGCAGCGAACGATAATTGAAGCTGCACAACTGGCTGGACGATTTAGCCAGGCAAGTGAGGATACGAAAGTAGTCATTCATTACACGGAGCGAAAGTTTCTCTCAAAGCCGAAAGGCGCAGCGCCAGGTTTGGTGCGGATGTCGAGCTTTCGTTCAATCACAGTTGAGCCAAAAGAATCAGTCGCCCGGTTGTGACGCTCTTTTCACAAATGTGTACACACCAGAGGAGTTGGCACTAGCCTCGGCTTCGCCGCCGGATGTGAGGCGACGGCTTGCCTCGCCGCCAGCGTAGTTCGTGCGGGGCTCCGCCCCTGGTTCGGGCTCCGCGCTTTCCAATTACAAATGGGTACGCACCACATGAGTTACCACTAGCTTCGGCTTCGCCGCCGGATGTGAGGCGACGGCTCTGCCTCGCCGCCAGCCTAGTTCCTGCAATTGGGCTACGCCCCTGGTTCGGGCTCCGCCCCTCATTTCGGTCGTTTACGCCAATAGATGAGATCTTTATCAACTTTAAGTGGCTCATCATCCAGAGGACTTCCAGCCCAGATCCGAGCGCTGGACCATTTGTAGTCAATTGCATTCTCCACAAGCCCGCCCGCACCGGATTCTGATGGATGTAATTCAGTTTCTCCCTAAACAGCCTCTCGCTATAGACTTCTAAAACATTCTTCTCAGTTTGCCACAAAGAGTGTTGATAATTTCGATCACGTGTCTGGTGCCTAAGCTTCGACAGAGACGATGGGTAGTTGTTTTCTTTTAAGTAATCGATAACTCGACGGGCAGTTATGCCTTTCAGAGTGCGCAGTACTTCTGACGTAGTCGATGGGCGGCTTGTAAGTACGTGTAAATGATCAATCATGATCACGTACGCGAATAACAGAAAGTACTTGCGCGCTTCGTCAATCGCTTTGCACATCACTTCCTTCAGTTCGTCTTTGCGAAAAACTGGGTGACGGTCTTTTGTAACCAGAGTGATGTACAGACACGGCGAGTCTTGTGAGATGAGGTAACGATGAGCCATGAGGTTGCTCCTTAATCTTATGAGGATTTCTAACAAGGGAAAACTAGATCATTTCTTGCTCTTCGTAAAGGGCAGAGCCCGAACCAGGGGCATAGCCCAATCGCAGGAACTAGGCTGGCGGCGAGGCAGAGCCGTCGCCTCACATCCGGCGGCGAAGCCGAAGCTAAGGCTACCTCTTTTGGAGAGATGGGTGGTACTCGCTTTTGATTAAAAAGGGGCTTAGCCCAATCGCAGGAACTACGCTGGCGGCGAGGCAGAGCCGTCGCCTCACATCCGGCGGCTAAGCCGTGACTAAGATCGACTTTGCGTGGGCTGTGCTGATCAAGCGTCTCCGACGTTAAATTGGCAGTCAAAATCAAAACGCAGATGCGCTGAGTTGGCAAACGTAACGGAGCCTGGAAACTATCCTCACTTACTCACTTTGCGGGCGTCGTGCGCTATTATTCTCATCAACATGTACGAAGAACTTAAAAACAAGAACTCTCAAGACCTCTTTGCCCGGGCTGTCGAACTAATACCAGGCGGCGTCAACTCACCTGTCAGAGCCTTTCGAGGGGTCGGCGGCACTCCGCTGTTTATCAAAAGCGCAGCAGGAGCAACCATCACAGACGTCGATGGTCGCAAGTACATCGACTACGTGGGTTCATGGGGTCCGATGATCCTTGGTCATGCTGATGAGGAAGTTATTGATGCGATTCGACAGGTCGCCACATCCGGAACAAGTTTTGGAGCACCCACTGAACTCGAGCTTTTGCTGGCCGAAGAGATCATCGATGCCATGCCGTCTATTGAAATGGTGCGAATGGTTAGCAGCGGTACAGAGGCAACTATGTCGGCCATTCGTCTCGCCCGCGGCGCAACTGGAAGGACGAAACTGATCAAGTTTGAAGGCTGTTACCACGGTCATGGCGACAGCCTGCTGGTGAAAGCAGGGTCAGGCGTCGCTACGCTGGGTTTACCCGATAGTCCAGGTGTACCCCTTGCACTTGCAGAAAGCACTATCACCGTGCCGTTTAATAACAGCGAAGCGTTGGCCCAAACTTTCGCCGAACATCAGGACATCGCTGCCGTGATTATCGAGCCCGTTGTAGGCAACATGGGATGTGTTCCACCGCACGATGGCTTCTTGCAAAGCGTGAGAGATCTTTGCAGCAAGTATGGAGCGCTGTTGATTTTTGATGAAGTGATGACTGGTTTTCGGGTCGCGCGCGGTGGCGCTCAAGAGCGTTACGGGATTCGCCCTGACATTACCACTCTCGGCAAGGTCATCGGCGGTGGTCTCCCTGTCGGCGCGTATGGTGGCAGCAAGGACCTGATGAGGAACATTGCTCCGGCTGGACCGATCTATCAAGCCGGCACTCTTTCCGGCAATCCTCTTTCAATGACGGCAGGGTTAGTGACGTTAAGAAGACTCAGCGACTCTTCAGTCTATAACCACCTGGAAAGTGCTTCGAAAAAGCTCTGTGATGGATTTGCGGTATCAGTAATACAATTAATCGCGTTGGCTCAATGTGGACCGGATTCTTCACCGACCAGCAGGTCATGGACTGGAACACAGCTGATAAAAGCGATCGGCAGAAGTACGGACAGTTCTTCCATTCGATGTTGGCTGAAGGCGTTTACCTGGCGCCGTCTCAGTTTGAGGCCGCATTCGTCAGCCTGGCCCACACCGATGAAATAATCGAGCTTACAATCAATGCCGCTCGCAACGCGTTCCTACGACTGAATGTTTTGTCAGCCTAGATCGGTAGGTCAATTGTAAAAGAAGAACCCGTTTCCGGTTCACTCTGTACATTGATCCGACCGCCGTGTAACTCAACAATCTGTTTCACAATTGCCAGGCCCAACCCGGTGCCTCGCTTCTTGGTTGAAAAGAAAGGTTCAAAGATACGTTCGCGTGTCTGTTGATCCATTCCTTGACCCTGGTCTGTGATCGTGATGCGAGCGTAATTCCTGGCAGCGTGCCCATCCCCATCTCCATCAACACTGATTGCGTGCGTCGCTATCTTCACCAAGGCGTTTTCCTGGCTGGCATCGACCGCATTTGCGATCACGTTAACAAACACTTGCCGTAATTGATCGGCATCCCATTGTCCAACAAGTGGTTGCTCACTGAAATGCTTCTCAACAGTGGCATTCTTCTCGCGAATACGCTCGCTAACCAAATCGATACTGCGATCCAGGGAGTCGTTAAGATCGACCCGGGCGCGTTCGAGGCTCTTCTGACGTGAGAACTGAGTTACATCGACAACTAACTTGTTAAGGTGTTTGATACCGCGCTCGACAAGTTCGATCGTATTCAAGGCATCAGTATCAGAAACGCTATCGCGTAACATCGATACACCCAACCGAATACTCCCAAGTGGATTACGAATCTCGTGAGCCACCTGTGTCGTCGCTTGCCCAACTGCTGCCAGGGATTCACTGCGGCGCAGCGTTCGTTCTGACTCAGCAACCTCTGTCGCATCAACCAGGGTCACAATCTGCCCGCGATTACCATTGATGGCCAGTGGCGACGAGTAGACGTCGAAAGACTTCTCCTCACCTTCAACCGTGACGACCCATCGTCCTCGATAGGCAGCTTTGCCTATATCGTTAGCCGTTGCCGCCGCCAACATCTTCATCGCATCTTCAGGCGCCAGGTTCTCAAGAACGGAAGCCCCGATGCTAGCGCCGGGGAAAATCTTCCAAAACGCCGCATTGGCGCTGCGAATGCGATCTTCATTATCGATTGCCGTGACCGCACTCACC
>QHXL01000006.1:514-6445 GCA_003222935.1 Acidobacteriota bacterium | reverse complement strand
GCGGTCGCCGAGTTGTAGCAGGATTGAGAGCCCGAGGTTACGATGTTACCTTCCGCGAGTTTGATGGCGATCACGAAATACCAGTTGAGGTGGCGCGCGAAGCCATATCCTTCATCCTAAGGCGCTAAGTATTTGTTTGGCGAATTGCTGGGACGCCGCAATGGACGTCCCTCCTGATGCAGTCTCTCCAAGGAGCCCATCCATGCAGAAGAAGACGTTTTGGACGTTGACGCTTGTTGTCCTGACGGTTTGCCTCGTCGTTCAGATACCGGGAAACGAAACTGTTCATTCGCAGGGTCGTAACCCCATCACGCCGGAGGTCCTCGCCAGGCGCAACGCGATCGAGGCGGAGCTGCAATCGCTCGCAATCGTCGATCGGAAGTTGATGATCCCTATGCGGGATGGCAAACGCATCGCCACTGACGTTTACCGGCCAAAGGACACGTCGAAGAAATATCCCACCATCTTTGTTCGCACACCCTACAACTTTAACTACTGGGATGTGCGCAACGGCGTGCCCCGCGATCTATCCAGTGAGCTCGAAGCAATTAAACGTGGCTACGCGTTTGTCGAGATGAACGAACGTGGTCGTTTCTTTTCCGAAGGGAACTACGACATCCTTGGGCCACCACTCAGCGATGGTGACGACGAGTTCTCGTGGATAGCCAAACAGCCATGGTCCAACGGCAAGGTGGGTTCGATCGGCTGTTCGTCGACCGCGGAGTGGCAACTTGCAGTCGCCGCCGGCGGCAATCCCGCGTTTACAACCATGATCGTGCAGGGTTTCGGCGCAGGTGTCGGACGTGTCGCTCCATATTTTGAGCAGGGCAATTGGTATCGAGGTGGCGCGATCCAAATGTTGTTCATTGCCTGGCTATATGGACAACAAAACCAGGTGCGACCAATGTTTGCGCCAACGACAACGCAGGACGAGCTGGTTAGCGCGTCGAAGGCGTTTGATCTTGCTCAGCAGGCGCCCTCAGTCGATTGGTCCAAGGTGTTGAGTCATCTGCCGGTCAAGGACATCATGGTAGCCGCGGGCGGTCCGCGTGGAATTTTTGCAGATCGAATGCCGGTCGATACCGGCGGCCAGATGATCCAGCGAGAGCCAAACGATCCTGCGTGGTACAAAGGCGGATTGTGGCACGACAACATGAAAATCAATATCCCTGGTTTTTGGTTTATGTCGTGGTACGACGTGTCGGTAGGACCAAACCTCGCCGCTTTTAATCATGTGCGAAAAACAGCGTCACCTGAAATTGCGAATCAACAGTACGCGGTGATCGCTCCGACACTTCACTGCGCTTACAAACGCGCAACTGAAAACACAGTCGTGGGCGAACGCAGTGTTGGCGATGCGCGACTGAACTACGACGAGTTGACGAACGCCTGGTTTGATTTCCATCTCAAGGGTGAGAAGAACGGTCTCCTCGAGAAGATGCCGCGTGTGCGTTACTACACGATGGGTCTTAACAAGTGGCAGTCGTCCGATACCTGGCCGCCTCGCGGGTCACAAGCTGTGAGCTTTTATCTTTCGAGTGCCGGTCGAGCGAATACTGGAAATGGTGACGGTGTGTTACTCGAAGCAGTTCCCGCGACTGAAGCGGTAGACAGGTTTGAATACGATCCACTGAATCCAGTGCCGTCATATGGTGGCAATGTGTGTTGTACTGGAAACGCAATTTCCGGTGGGGCGTTTGATCAACGTAAGAATGAATCGAGGCCCGATGTTCTGGTTTACAGCACCGAACCGCTCAAAGAGGGAATCGAGGTAAGCGGTCCAATTGAAGTCACGCTTTACGTTTCGAGTGACGCAAAGGATACTGATTTCACCGTCAAACTCATTGATGTTTATCCAGACGGTCGCGCGTACAACCTCGACGAAACCATTCAGCGTATGCGTTACCGCGATGGTTACGACAAGCCAACGGTGTTGATGCAGTCTGGAAAGATCTACAAGGTGACCCTTTCGCCTATGACGACGAGTAACTACTTTGAAGCAGGTCACCGGCTTCGTATCGAGATTTCGAGCAGCAACTTTCCGCGGTTTGATCGGAACCTTAATACGGGAGGCAGAAACTATGATGAGTCAAAAGGTGTAATCGCTAGGAATGCTGTACACCACTCGAAACAATATCCATCATCCGTAAAGGTCACGGTGGTGAGGAAGAATTCCGTATCGATGAAGTAATCACGCGCCCTATGAAAACCTGCCCAACCTGTCAGCGTACCTATGGGGACGAGACATTAAATTTTTGCCTGGACGACGGCGACGTCTTGTCGGCTCCGTACGATCCCAGTCAGACTCTTGTCATGCCCGAGACGCGGACGACTGACCCAACAGGCCATCGTCCACCGCCGCCCCAGTCGACAATACTTGCGGTCCAACCACCAAACTTTCAATCGAATAAGGTACCTCCTCAGCGAGAGGAGGGACGAAGCGCTGTGCGGTGGTTAGTAATTGGATTGGCGCTAACCTTCGGAATCCTGATCGGCGCCGGGGTCCTTGGAGCGTTTGTCTGGTCACAAAGCGGACCCGTGGCCAACTCAAATTCAAATATTGCCAGGAGTAGTCCCACTCCAATGGCGAGTCCTTCAGCTTCGCCAAAAGGAACGATTGAGGAAGATACTGATGGCTGGGAGGAACACGAAGATACTCAAATAAAAGTAGGTGAGCGAATCCGTTACTATCCAGTAACGACAGCACTGCAATGTGAGACGGATTGTGCTGCAAATCAAAACTGCAAGGCTTACACAGTTATCAAAGCTGGAACCTACAGCCCCACCGATCCACCAATGTGTTACCTCATGTCGGAAGTAACAACGCTTGACCCATCGACGTGTTGCTTCACAGCTATAAAGCGTTAGGCATGAACTACTGCTTCTTGACGCCACGACAAGTGGAGAGGGTCTTTCAGAAAATCACGGGGGTTTCTTCACTCCGGAGGAGTGAGATGTTTATAGTCACGAGTCTTTAAAGGCAGCGCGCTCCGGAGGAGTGCCATGTGTCGCCACGAAAGTTAGTTTGTAGGCTATTCCTTCGAGGACACATCTAAGTTTGGTCGTGCGACACATGGCACTCCTACGGAGCGCGAGTATGCAAACTACTGAAAGCTATAAACATGGCACTCCTCCGGAGTGAAGAGATCGCTCTTTTTTTGCAAGGCTCTGAATCGTCTGACAATGGCTCAACTCACTATCCGCGAAGCGTCGGACCTACTGCGAGAAAAGAAACTGTCTCCAGTTGAACTGACCAGGGACTGTCTGGAACGTATCGATAGTCTTAATCCAACTCTCAACGCCTTCATCACAATCATGCACGAGAGTGCGATGGCAGAAGCTGGTCAGGCTGAAGATGAGATTCAGCAAGGCAAGTGGCGTGGACCTCTGCATGGCATTCCAATTGGTTTGAAAGATCTGATAGATACCGCTGGAGTCAGGACAACATGCGGTAGTGCTTTATTCGCGGACCGCATTCCCACTGAAGACGCTGAAGTAGTAACTCGTTTGAGGCGAGCGGGAGCTGTCATCGTTGGGAAACAAAACCTGCAGGAGTTTGCTTACGGTGGGACGTCTGCATCGAGCCATTTTGGACCAGTTAGCAATCCGTGGGACGTTGGGCGAATCGCAGGAGGCTCCTCAGGTGGATCAGCAGCGGCGGTCGCGGCAGGTATGTGCTTTGGCGCTATCGGCACCGACACCGGAGGATCGGTGCGTGAGCCTGCGGCGTTTTGCGGCGTCGTTGGTCTGAAGCCGACATATGGACGGGTAAGCACACGAGGAGTTTTTCCACTCTCGTGGTCGCTCGATCACGTTGGCCCGCTGTGTCGTAGCGTGGCTGACAGTGCACTGATGCTTGAAGTGCTCGCCGGTTACGACGAGTTAGATCCTACGAGCGTCAATTGGAAAGCGGAAGAATATTCGTCGGCTTTAGATCTGAAAAATAAACTTCGAATTGGAGTAGTGCGTCATCCCTTTCTTGACGACCTCGATTCAGATATCGATCAGGCGATCAAGGAAGCGCTACGAGTGGCTGAAGAGTTCGCTATCGACGTCGTCGAAGTCGAGTTGCCTGATTTGCCGACGGCAGTGCAGGCGCCGGAAGCGTTTGCCGTGCACGCTGAGTACTTCACAAAGTCGCCGGAGTTCTATCGACCCTGGCTACTTGAACGATTGAGACAAGCGAAAGCAATCGACACCGTCTCTTATGTGCGCGACCGACACGAGCTCGACCGAGTGCGCAAATCGATCACCAGGGTATTTTCTGACGTCGATCTAATCTTAACGCCAACCACCCCGGGACCACCGATAACTATCGATGAAGCATTAAGAATGAGTGTGCCTCCGCCGCCCGGAGAAGTTTGGCTCCGAAATACACGCCCGTTTAATGTCTACGGATTGCCAGCAATCTCGATTCCCTGTGGCTTCACACAAGCAGGCTTACCAATTGGCCTACAAATAGCTGGACCACACTTCGAGGAGGGTAAGGTGCTGGCCTTTGCTCACGCGTTCGAGCAAGCAACAAATTGGCACAAGCGCCTGCCAGCGATTTGAGACGCCCTCGTGCTGGGACGCCTGCGCGCCCAGCACGAAGGATTACCAAAGTGCTATGACGTCGTTAAAGTCATTGAACAAAAGTCGGGATTGCTGTCTCGCCTAGCGAATACGCGTTCCCGGGTAGCTCATTCCCGAACAGAAAGTATGGACGCTAATACGATCTTCGTTATCACCGGCAAGCTTCCACCGGTAGACCTTCCATAGCCCGCCCTTTGAATCTTTGATGACCACGCCGTTTGCGGAAAAGGTCCAGAACTTCGCGCCTTCGATCTTCGCGTCAGCAGTCCATTTGCCCTTTACCGGGGGCTTATTGAATTCGTCGTACCAGACGTATGTACCGTCGGCGTTGATTCGTAAGGGAGGCGATTGAGCACCCATACCATATTCACGGTAGATAGTGTTGCCGTGAGTGACGGTGGTGGGATAGCTCGGCGTGAAAATCTTCCAGGCGCCAATCAAGAACGTAATGTCGGATGCGTCGGCTGAGATTGTGGTAATAGGGTGCAAGTCGCTACGGTCCACCAACGCATCAAAGTTAGGTGTGCACCCGTCGTAATGGACCTTGTATTGTCCACCCTGGTTTCCGATGATCGTTCCGCGTGCTGCCTTGTCGGTCGCCGATATTGTAGGTACCACCTCCGTTCGGACGAGTCTTAGTCTCCACAGCATTGTTGGTATTGTCTGCCGCGACGGGTGCCGGCTGGGTTTCAAGTGCTCGAATTTCGTCAGCGCCGACACAAGGGTTGCCGTGATCACCTGCGTCCGGACCGATGAACTGAACCCGATAGGGTTTAAGTTCATAGCAAGGTTGCCCGACGCTTATCACCTTGGCTTTATGCCATGGTGGGTTGAACATGTAGGATTTAGCTTCGACAGTATCGCCGACGTTGAATTTCGTCCCGTCCTGCGCTAAAGAGGCCGCCGCGCAAATGAAGAGCAGTACACTCGCTGAAAATATTCTTGTCATTTTTGGTTTTTGTCACCTTTCCCTTTTTTCGTACCCTGCATGTATAGAACTGGATTCAAGAAGAACTTCCTAACGCTGAAGGCAAGGGTTTCAATATAACATCGGCCGGCCACGAAAACCGCTTACCCGTGAACGCTTAAGCCGCAACTAAACAGATGGACGCAGATCGGAAAGAATAAAAACGGGAGCCTCCTTTTATTCCGATCTGCATCTATCTGCCTTCATCTGAGGCTAACTAACTTACATCTGTTTTTAATGATAGCCAGGCCGCTGTTTTCAGTTCGTTATCATTAGCGAACAGGGGAAACCGACAGCAGAGACCACAGCCTGCTCCGATCAATGAGCGACAAGTTTGTTTGGGCCACACTGCTCTCTGTTGAAAGAGTCATTCATTGACATCCGTCTGC
>QHXL01000006.1:0-487 GCA_003222935.1 Acidobacteriota bacterium | reverse complement strand
TTTACTGGACGCCCCAGTTCTTTCCACCACATACCGCAATGAGATCGACATGCCGGGTAAAGCTATTAAAACTGGAGGTCTAAAGTGCAACTCACACCGACTCAGAAGCGCTTAATTGAGCAAATCATCAACGTATTCGAAACGGGAACGGTAAATGGCGATTATTCCAACATTTCCATTTACAAAGATGGTCCACACAACATTCGGCAGATTACATATGGGCGGTCACAGACGACTGAGTACGGAAATCTCAGAAGACTCGTCGCTGACTATGTAAACGCGGGAGGTCTCTACAGTCAGCAACTCCAACCATTTGCTGAACTGGTCGGTAGCACTCCGCTAACTGACGATGTTGAATTCAAAAATCTTCTTCGCAAAGCCGGCCGTGAAGATGTCGTGATGCAACGAACCCAGGATAAGTTTTTCGACGACATTTATTTTAAGCCGGCCATGAAGTGGGCCAACCAGAACGGTTTCGAACTGGCTC
>QHXL01000005.1 GCA_003222935.1 Acidobacteriota bacterium | reverse complement strand
TCTATGAACATCGGCATCACCGTCTATCCGACTTACGGCGGAAGTGGCATTGTTGGTTCTGAACTCGGAAAAGAACTCGCCGCCCGTGGGCACACAGTTCACTTTATCGCCTCCGCGTTACCAACCCGTCTAACAGAACTTAATGAACGCGTGCAGTTCCACGAAGTGGAGATGATGTCGTATCCCCTCTTCGAGCATCAGCCGTATACATTGGCGCTCGCGACAAAGATGGCAACTGTCGCTGAAGAAGAGAACCTCGATCTGCTTCACGTGCATTACGCAATCCCTCATTCGATAAGTGCCATACTTGCTCGTGAGTCGCTCAAGCCCAAACGACGTCTTCCCGTAGTGACCACCCTTCACGGAACTGACATAACACTCGTCGGCGCCGATCGTTCGTATCTACCGATTACTCGTTATGGTATTGAACAGTCGGATGGAGTCACGGCTATTTCGCATTATCTAAAAGAAGCAACCCGGGAAACATTTCACTTCGACGACATAACAGTCATTCCAAACTTCGTCTGTCAAACAGACTATCAACGTCAACCAGTCGCGTCACTGAAGGAGTCCCTGGCGCCGCATGGTGAGCCGTTACTGGCCCACGTCTCAAATTTTCGACCGGTTAAGCGTCCCGTAGATTGTGTGGAGATTTTTGCGCGAGTACTCAAGAAGGGAATTGCCGCCCGACTTGTAATGGTTGGCGACGGTAGCGAGCGAAGAAATGCTGAGCATCGAGCTCGCTGCCTCGGAATATATGAACAATGTTCGTTTGTAGGTAAGCAGCCGCGAATTGCGGATTACCTGTCCGTTTCTGACGTATTGCTTCTGCCCTCGGTACAAGAATCGTTTGGTCTCGCAGCATTGGAAGCACTGGCGTGCGAGGTTCCGGTTATCGCCTCACGTGTTGGCGGTATCCCGGAAGTTGTGACAGACGGCGAGACCGGGTTTTTGAGCGCAGTGGGTGATCTGGATAAGATGGCTGAAGACGCTGCACGATTATTGGCGAACGAACAACTACGACGTAAGATGGGCCAAAGCGCGCGCGAATCCGCACTCAGCCGGTATCGTACTGACGTGGTAATTCCCCAGTACATCGAGTTTTACGAAAAGGTTCTAGCTAAGTCGTCAAACTAATCACGAACCTCTGATAGTGATTAAAGTTCTCTCCCTAACGGCGTACACTAACAGGAGAACTGCGTATGGGACGATCGCTCACTGCCCTGATACTTAGTGTGCTGGTTTGGTCCACGGGCTTGGCCCAACAACCGCTGCCCTCGCCGCCACCGCCACCACGCTCAACAGAAACGAAACCGGAGACCCAGAAACCCAATCAATCGCAGCTGCCCAATCCCAATGACGATCTAGACGTCGTTAAGATTACGACTAACCTGGTCCAGATCGATGCCATCGTCACCGACAAGAACGGTAAGCGTGTGACTGACCTCAAGCCGGATGAGATCGAAATGCTCGAGGATGGAAAGCCTCAGTATCTCACTAACTTCGCCTATATCTCGTTGGCGCCAAAAGCAGTCGACCCTCAACCCGAACCCGGGAACTCTTCATCGCCGATAACTGCAGGACCACCGATCAACCTCCGACCCGATCAAGTGCGTCGCACAATTGCTCTGGTAGTTGACGATCTGGGACTGTCGTTTGAAAGTACTCATCACGTCCGGGAGAGCTTGAAGAAGTTTATCGGACAACAAATGCAGCCGGGCGATCTCGTCGCCATCATTCGCACGGGAGGTGGTATTGGCGCGCTGCAATCGTTCACGTCGGACAAGCGTCAATTGTATGCAGCTGTTGAAAAGGTGAGGTGGAATCCGGTCGGTCGAAGTGAGGTTTCTTCTTTCGGTCCGATTACCAATGAGTCCAGTCCTGCGACGCCGAATGATGAAGGCCGTAATAGGCAAGAGGAGTTAAATGAGTTTCGCGAAGATATCTATGCGGTTGGAACGTTGGGCGCTCTGAACTACATAGTCCGGGGGTTGAAGGACTTGCCTGGTCGCAAATCAGTAATTCTCCTTTCGGACGGTTTTCAAATGACCAGGACGGATGACGCTTTTGGAAGCTCCCGAGTTTTGTCGGCTCTCCGTCGTTTGACTGATTTGGCCAATCGCGCATCGGTAGTTATCTATACGATGCATGCTGCGGGTTTGCAGACTCTTAGTATCACTGCTGCCGACGACACTTCAGGCATGTCCGCTCAACAAGTCGAAGAGAGCCTGACTGACCGTCGCCGCGTTTTTTTCGACTCGCAGGATGGGTTAAGTTACCTGGCGCAGCGCACCGGTGGATTAGCCTTTAAGAACACTAATGATTTGGCCGGCAGCATTAAGAAGGTCATGGTTGACCAGGAAGGCTTCTATCTCATCGGTTATCGTCCGGACGACTCCACTTTCGAGCATATAAACGGCCGCGTGAAGTTTCATCAGATATCCCTGAAGATTAAGCGGCCGGGCAAGTACAACGTGCGCATGCGAAGTGGATTTTACGGAGTCACCGAAGAAGCTCTGACAACTGTCGCGCAAACTCCCCAGCAACAAATCGTCAACGCTATCACTTCGCCTTTTGGTGCTACAGGGGTCCAACTCAGGTTGACATCTCTCTTCGTCAACGACGCCAGGATAGGTTCGGCGATGCATTCCTTTCTCCACGTAAATGCCAAAGATCTCGAGTTCACAGTGCAACCGGACGGAATGCACAAGGCGGTATTCGATATCATGGCCTTAACGTTTGGGGACAATGGTCAGGTGATCGATCAATTCAGCTACACACAAACCATTCAGATTAAGGAAGAGAACTTTAGTCGACTAATGAAAAACGGGTTTACCTACACGGTGACGATCCCGGTAAAAAAACCAGGTGCCTATCAGTTTCGAACGGCATTGCGGGACCAATCGACGGGCAAAGTAGGTTCTGCTAGTCAGTTCATCGAAGTGCCCAACATCAAGAAGAACAGGCTAACGTTGTCGGGCATTGTGATGAGGGGAATGACAGTGGAAGCCTATCTAAAAGGCCTGACTTCTGCCCCTTTAGAAAAAGCAGACAACGTCCAGGTGGAAAATCTGCCAAACGCAAGTTCAGCGGTCCGTCAGTTTCAGTCGGGCATGGCCATGGCCTACGGCTTCACGATCTACAATGCGCAACTTGATAAGCTCACTGGCAAGCCGAAGCTGAAAACCCAGGTTCGAATCTTTCGCAACGGCGAGCAGTTCTTTGTGGGCAATGAGCTTCCATACGAACTCATGGACGAAAAAGATATGAAGCGTTTGACAGTAAACGGCGGGATTCAACTCGGGAACAAAATGCCTCCAGGCGAATATGTGATTCAGGTGATCGTCACCGATCTGGCGAAAGAGAAACCGCGAATTGCAACACAGTGGTTAGATTTTGAGGTAGTAAAGTAAGACGGGTCTTCGAACTTTGTTTCTAAATCTGATGGCAGCTGCCAACGAGCGAGACTTCGGAAGCTGTTGGTAATTTCTCTCCCTAACGACCGCACAAAACTTGGAACAACTATGCGAAGATCACTCGCCGGCATTCTTCTTTGCTTCCAGTTCGCGATGATCACGGTGGCCCAACAACCGGCACCCTGGCCTCCGCCAATACCCCAAGCGCCATCTCGACCAAGGCCTGCCACGCAAAAACCACCTCAGACGTCTCAGCCAAAACGCGACGACGACCTGGATATCGTCAAAATCAGAACTAATCTGGTTCAGGTCGATGCGATTGTGAGCGATGAAAAAGGCCAGCCGGTTACAGATTTACGTGCGGACGAAGTTGAGATGTTGGAAGACGGAAAAGCCAGAAACATCACAAACCTCTCTTACATTTCGGTTGCGCCGAAAAGGTTGGAATCAACTAGCGAATCCAAGTCAACAAAAAGCAACGTACCCGTACCATCGGTTCCATTGAGACCAGAGCAGACGCGACGCACGATGGCCCTGGTTGTCGATGATCTCGGGTTGTCGTTCGACAGTTCTACTTATGTCAGGCGGAGCTTGAAGAAGTTTGTCGATGAACAAATGGGTCCCAATGACTTAGTCGCAATTATTCGCTCTGGTAGTGGAATCGGAGCTCTACAACAGTTCACCAACGACAAGCGCCAGCTTTATGCCGCTATTGAAAGAGTGAAATGGAATCCTAAGAGTCGAGCGATTACCCCTTCGTTTTCGCGCTTTGGGGATGACAGGACCAAAGGTCCAGACGCTGAAATGAAGGACTCTGCTCGCGTCAATTTCGAACAATTTAGTGAAGAGATTTATACAGTCGGGACTCTGGGTGCTCTCAACTACGTCATACGAGGGTTGAGGCCATTACCAGGTCGGAAATCGATAGTTCTCTTTTCTGATGGGTTCCAGATGTTCAATACGAACGATTCGCGGATACGGGCTGCGTTACAACGAATGACTGACCTTGCGAATCGCGCAGCTGTGGTTATTTACACAGTTCATGCAATGGGTTTGCAGCCGCTTGGCATAAACGCTGCTGAACCGGTCGATGGTATGGGAGGTGCTGAGCTCGAATTGTTTTTGAGGACCAAACGAAAGGAGGTCTTTGACTCTCAAGATGGATTGGATTATCTCGCGAACCGCACAGGAGGTCTGGCTTTTAAGAATAGCAACGACTTGAGCCTGAGCGTCGGACGCATCGTCGCAGACCAGGAAGGTTACTATCTTATTGGGTATCGACCGGACGATTCGACATTCGACCAATCCAATGGACGGATCAAATTCCATGACCTATCACTGAAAATCAAGCGCCCTGGAAAGTACAAGGTGCGGATGCGAAACGGATTTTATGGCGTTAGCAACGAACAGATAGCAACAGTTGCGGAATCGACACAAACGCAGATGGTCTCCGCATTGGTTTCTCCTTTTGGTGCTTCTGCTATTCAGCTCAAGTTGACCTCGCTCTATGTAAATGATCTTAACGTCGGAAATGCAATGTTGTCGTTTCTGCATGTGAATGCTAAAGACATCGACTTTACCGAGGAGCCCGATGGCATGCATAAGGCTGAACTTGAGCTCATGGCGTTAACCTTTGGTGATAACGGTCAGGTGATAGATCAATTTAGCTATATTCAAACCATTCGAATTAAGAAAGAGAACTTCGAACGTGGCATGAAGAATGGTCTGACTTACAACACCACGATTCCCATAAAGGAGCCCGGTGCTTATCAATTTCGTATCGCACTGCGTGATAAATCATCG
>QHXL01000004.1:5844-7089 GCA_003222935.1 Acidobacteriota bacterium | reverse complement strand
GCACCAGCGGTTACAGCTACAAAGAGTGGAAGGGAAGCTTCTATCCAGAGAAGCTCGCTGCGAAAGACATGCTTCCTTACTATGCCGAACGATTCAAGTCTGTAGAGCTCAACAATACGTTCTATCGATTGCCTCAGAAAAGTATGGTGGAGAGTTGGAAAGAGCAGGTTCCCGAAAACTTCCGCTTTTCCGTCAAAGCCTCACAACGAATCACGCATTTCAAGCGATTGAAGGAAGCTGCCGACGAAACGAAGTATATGCTCGAAACCATGTCAGCACTCGGAGATCGATTGGGTGTTGTGCTCTATCAGCTGCCTCCGAATATGAAAAAGGATATCGAAAGGCTCGAGTCGTTCCTCGCACACCTGCCGGCTGATACCAAAGCTACCTTTGAGTTTCGTCATCCAAGTTGGTTTGACGATGAGGTGTTGGATGTTTTACGCAGTAGGAATCACGCGCTGTGTATTTCAGACACTGATGATCTCCCGGTCAACAATATTGACGCGACAGCTGACTGGGGTTACCTGCGGTTACGTCGGGTTAACTACACCAAACCGAATCTGAAGGAATGGATCAAACGAATGAAAGCACAGAAGTGGTCGACGGCTTTTGTGTTCTTCAAGCACGAAGACGAAGGAACAGGTCCCAAACTGGCGGCGGAATTCCTCAAACTATTCGGGCCAGCGCGAGTTTGAAAGAGTGCAACGAGGCTTTCCTCCCCGTGGGGGCAATACAAATTCCCGGCGAATTGATTTAATAGGCGTCAAGATTAAGTTCGAATGATTTTCCAACTTTGGTCACGCACCGCACGTCAAGAAGATAGATAAGAAAAGGGGTTTTGATGATGAAGGTTGACGGCATTTATTTGCTTGTGTTTCTTTATGCCGATCCGGGTTCGGGGATGCTTATCTGGCAGCTGATAACGGCGGCCGGTCTGGGACTGCTGTTCTACTCACGGACTATTGTGAAAAAGATTCGCGGGATCCTCAGTCCTGAACGCAAGAAAAACAGCTCCCCTACCAACGAATAGCTTCCCGCATTTCGTCACAAAACGCGCGAATGGATTTTTCCAACAGTCGAACCACTGACAATTCACCAACGAGTTTCATCTCCTTCCGAGATCCGAGCGGGCATCTAATCCTCAAAGGGAATCGCGTCTTTCGCGTGATTAATGAGGCTGCCAGCGACGCTACTTCGAAGTTTTTGGCGGCGCCACTCACCGCTGAGTTAATTGACAAGAAAACA
>QHXL01000004.1:0-5739 GCA_003222935.1 Acidobacteriota bacterium | reverse complement strand
GAATGGCCTCCGGAGATGTTGTACGCCGCGGCTGAATTGACTCTCGATTTGATGGAGAGATTGCTTGAAGAAACCTACGGACTGAAGGACGCTACGCCCTACAATGTTCTTTTCAATGGACCAAAGCCGATCTTTGTGGACTTTCTGTCAATTGAGGAACGAGACCCACTGGATCCAACCTGGCTGCCTTACGACCAGTTTGTGAGAACCTTTATTAGACCTTTGCTGGTAAACAAATACTTTGGATTAGGACTTGATCAAACCTTCAGGATTTATCGAGACGGATTGCAACCGGAGCACGTCTTCCGAATGTTGAGCCTGCGACAAAAGCTTCTGCCGCAGTTTTTAACTTCAGTATCGTTACCAGTTATTCTCTCGCGGGTGAAGTCAGCTCGTTCCGAGGATTTATACCGACCACGCAAAGCGCGATCAGTCGCGGAAGCTCGCTTCATTCTGCAAAGGCAACTCCGTGGCTTGCGACGGAAGCTTCGCGCTGCCGTCCCGGATCCTGGCAGAGACTCCGCCTGGGTTGACTATGAAAGCAGCGACGATCGCGAAAAGAGTTACTTGCCGTTCAAGTCTGAGTTTATAGAAAAGACTCTTGCGAGCGCCCGTCCGAAGACCGTTCTTGATGTCGGATGCAACCGTGGCCACTTCAGTCTACTCGCCGCGAAGGCGGGTTGTTCCGTTGTCGCGATCGATCAGGATGCGGTTGTCGTTGGGGCATTATGGCGAGAAGCTTACAGAAGTAACCTCGACATATTGCCAATGGTCATCGACCTCACCCGGCCCACTGGCGGTCTTGGTTGGCGAAACACGGAGACCCGCAGCTTTCTAGACCGAGCACTCGGAGCTTTTGATTGCGTCTTCATGTTGGCTGTCATACATCACATGTTAGTAACGGAACGAATTCCATTGGTTGAGATCTTAAAACTCGCCTGGGAGCTAACGAGGGATCGTTTGATAATCGAGTGGGTTGATCCAGAGGACCAGATGTTTCGAAGATTGACGCGCGGAAACCAGATGCTCTACAGATCTTTGACCACGGAAGTGTTTGAAGACACTAGCGCCAAGTATTTTTCCATTGAAAGAAAAGAGTCATTCGAGGATGGACACCGGACGCTCTATGAAATGAGGAGGCGCCACCCCCTTGTCTAGGTCCGTCCGGGACGCGATTGTTTCGCTCTCACTTGCAAACCTCTGCTTTTTGTCCGTTTGGCTAATACTCCTCAATCCTAATCACTACATTTACTACCACTGGGAACGCTACCCTGGCTACGTGGAGTTCACAGCGCTAGCCCTCTCGATAGTGGGACTCGCCACGCTGTTCTTTCTGTTAGCTTTACTTACCCGTCGCATTCGTCACCCAGCCGTTCGTCAGATTGCGCGTGTGGGTTTTCTTCTCGCCCTCTCGTGGCCCATAAGCAGCTTCCTACACGATTACGCAAAGATTGAGGTGTCCAATGTACTGAGGGGTAGCCGTTGGATCGCAGGACTGTCAGTAATCGCAGGTTTGGCTGCTCTGGTGCTGGTTGGTCGTTATCTTACGAAGGCATTCAGAGTAGCGATAACCGCGTTGATAATTCTCTCCCCGCTGTTCGCCGTTAACCTGGCTTCATCGTTGTGGATGCGATCTAAACGCTTAAAAGGACCAGAACATTTCGAAGCCAAGCATCCGGCAACCTTAATTCCTACACGATTGGCGGGTCCCCGCATTATCTGGATTGTCTTTGACGAACTCGACTGGGGCGCAGCTTTTGGCAGTCGTCCGACAGGTATTCAACTTCCAGAATTTGATCGGCTACGAGCACAAACATTTTTTGCGGAGAACGCCTATCCACCGGCCGGTGAGACATATCTTTCAATGCCTGCGTTGTTGACTGGTCAGCTGATGGAAGAGGTGAAACCAGTTCAGCCTGACGAGTTGGCGCTGAAAATGAGCAATGGCGTTACCAGTGTTTGGAGTGTCGAGGACGATGTGTTCAAGGCGGCACGCCGGACGGGATTCAGCACGGGCTTGAGCGGTTGGTACCATCCCTATTGTCGCGTCATCGGTGACAGACTTGACCGGTGTTTCTGGTTTCCGATCTTCAGGGCGTCAAACCCGTTAATGGATAAGAGTTTGTCAGCGTATGCGTCACTGTGGGTGCGAACCGCCCGATTGCGTATTCCACTAGTCTCCCGCCTGTATGGAACTCGTGACGAACGAGAAAACCAGGTCAATTTCCGTAAATTGCATAGGTTGGTTTATGAGGAACTAGTGGAGCAATCGGAGCTACTGCTTCGTGCGGACCTCAATCTCAAGTTCCTGCATTATCCAGTTCCGCATGGACCAGGCATTTACGATATCACTGCTGGTTCACTGACGTCCGACCCGACGAGTACTTACGAAGAAAACCTGGTGCTGGCGGATAAGACTCTGGGAAAGATTCGCGAGTTACTCGAGGCGGGTGGAACCTGGGACAGTTCTATCGTGCTGGTAACTTCAGATCATTGGTGGCGAAGCGCGCCCCTTGTGAATGGGAGACGCGATCACCGCATTCCGTTCATGCTGAAGTTAGCGGGACAGAAGTCAGGAGTTGAATACGAGCATGCATTCAACACGATTCTGACCCGCGAGCTTCTGCTAAAGCTATTGCAAGGGGAGTTGACCAACCCGACTGAGGTGGTGAAGTGGATCGATAGTAATTCACACCTTGGCGAGAGCCCTGTTACTCGTAACCTGCCTTGAAGATGAATGCCTTAGAAATTTCCGCCGCACTCGTCGTGACCGCAATCGCAATCCAGTTCTATTGTGTCGCCCGTGCCCTCACATGAAGCACTGCAATATTTTCCGCCCTCCTGTGGTGCGCACGTGCAAACCGGATTCTTGCATTTCTTTTCATCAGCCATTGGGAAGCCTCCTGTTTTGTGGATTAGGCCGATAGATTAGCAGAACCGTGGTCAGTAGTCAGTAGGCAGTAGCAGTAGGCAGTCGTGAGGAGCACGAGCTTCCTCGTCCACTCTAATGCCGCTGCGTACTGGAATCCCGCGGTTCTCCCTCCTTCTCCTTTTCTTCAAATTCAATTGCTCCAAGAGAAATCAAAAGGCGAACTGCGGCCTGCTGATCATTCTCGCGTGCGTACGACAACGCTGTCTTGCCGTGTTTGTTGCGTTGGTTTAGGTCAGCTCCAGCCTGGACCAATATTCGTATGTTGTTGACCCATCCTTCCGAGGCGGCCTTCATTAACGCAGTCTCCCCATTGTTGTTCGTTCCATTCACTTTCGCGCCCGCGTCCAGGAGGGTTTTCAGGGCTTCGCTATTATTGAACGATGCGACCTCAGATAAGGCGGTATCGCCGTCGTTATCTCGCAAGTTCACTCTTGCTCCCGCGTGAATTAGATCCCAGATGATTTCGGGCGTTATGGATTCTCCGAGCATCATCAACGCCGTTTGACCAGTTCGATCGCGAGCGTTCACATCGGCCTTGGCCCATAGCAGCAATTGGATTATGTCGCGATTTGCATGACGAACAGCATGTTCAAGGGCCGTCGTTTGAGTTGACTTGTCTCGGATGTTGGCATCGACGCTTGCCAGCGCTTCTCTGACTGCTTCGAGATCATCTGCCTGGGCTGCTTTTATGAGGGGCTCCTCAGGAAGTGACATTGACATAACTCCCGTTGTGACAAATGACTGGATCTCCACTGTCTCATTAATTGTCGCGATACTCAGGGTCTGATCGATGCGATTGTTATCGCTCGCACTGATCTTGATCATTGGCACATCGATGCTTGCAAACCCTCTAGCTTCGATTCTTAAGTTGTAAATTCCGGTTTGCACAGAAGTGAAGCGGTAACAACCGGAACCGTCTGAATGGACAACGTCCCTGGTGTTCGTTTCAACGTTGGTCAAAGAGACCACTGCACCTGGAATCACTGCGCCGTTGGGATCGTAGACCACGCCATGCAGTGCGCCAGTTGCGCCGTCGGGTACTCGTTCACCAGCGTGAATGGTCACGGCGTAAACGCTCGCTGGGTGTTTGGCACTAACTGTTGCCGCCAGTGCAGTCGAAAGACCCAGGCTTGCTGAAAAAGCACCGGCCGCAATCATCGAGGTGCGCCTCCCTATTCTATATAGAGTTCGATCAGATGAAGTGGAGACCGGACGGTCCAGTTGCGTGTATCTAACACAAAGCCGGCCTTTGGACTTTGCCACGAGCCGGCGGAGCTGCTTTTGGTTGAATTGCGTTACCTCATGAACTGAGAGTTGGCAGTGATTGCAGAATCGCAGCCGGTCAGTTCCAGTCATCGAATCCCAATCTTCCGAACAAGGGGAGGTGATTTCGAAACCTTTGTCGGACATTTTGTGATCGCCTTTCTTGTGAGAGGTCCAGTTGAAGGGAGACTCAAAAAAAGGAAGAAATCATTTGTTACTGGACATTGGACAATTTTCATTTGTCCATTTGGTAGCCTCGAGCAAACTTGCAGATTCAGGTCAAATCCACATACTCCTGCATCGCGGAGAAATACGTTCTCACCAGTTTGAACTGCTTAAATTGTTGTTGTTTTCCCGAGCCCTGGGGAGGTGCTCAGTTTGAACTGCGACGATGAGATGCTTGCTGATGTACGAAGGGTTGTTGAGGTGTGCGAAAAAATGTAATCAGTCTTAGGACTGTCGCGCGCTTAACATCTGTTTGAGAAAGCGTTCCGACACCTTGCCTGCAACGGTCCCGCCGAGCGAGCTGAGTTTTCCTCCAGCAACTACGATATTGGTCTTTCGATCGACTGCTGTGTAGACATACTTGGTGAAGAGGTCGTGATGTACTTCGAGAATAATGTCAGCTGCATACGGATCCCGAGTGATGACTAAACCCATCGATTGAAACTCGCGTCGTTTTTGTAGTTTCTCTTCGATCACTGAAACGCCGACAGCGAGCGATTTGGATCTAACGAAGATATATTTTGCGGTCCGCAGGGAGATAAGTTGGACCGAGGATGTCTCTGAAGCTTTGGAAGATACGGGCGGTGTCGCTTTGCCGATCAGAGTTGGTGCGCTTTCAGATTTGCTGGTTGTTTGTGCAAACGCTGAGACGGCAGATAGGCAAAGCAAACTGACCGTCAGAAAACGAGTTTGATTCACATAGTCTTTCATGGCCCGAATTGTGAAGCACTTGAGGAAGAAGTTGTCTTTGTGATGAACCTCAACGACAAGCTAAAGAGGTCTTGCAAAACAGAGCAAGTTAGGAAGGGCGGTTTACCCCCGCTGGCCTAGCTAGAAGAAACCCTGATGTAGCTTTTAGCAGGACCAGCGGGGGTAAACCGCCCTTCCTAACTTGCACTAGATTAAAGTAAATATGGCCTAATCCTGACTTTTGCAAGAGGCTCTAAGGCATATCGGACATTACGCTCGCAATCTCTGCTGCCACACGCGCGTTGTTTTCCAGTAACGCGATGTTGGCCCTCAGCGTTGCGCCTCCACTGTGCTGGGACATGTGAGACAGCAGGAACGGTGTTAGCTCGCGGCCGCCCACACTGTTGCGCTTAGCCCCGGCGAGTGCATCGTTCAGAACTCTGCGAAGTTGTTCTGCGGGAACTTCAATATCGGCGGGCACAGGAACAGTCACAAGCAGTGATGAATTAATGCCCAGTTCTCTTTGAGCCTTAAAAACGGCCGCAACGTCTGCGGGCGACTCTGCGCGCATATCTATCTGCAGACCACTAAGTCTTGAATAGAACGCCGGCATTTCATCACACTGATAA
>QHXL01000680.1:1181-2691 GCA_003222935.1 Acidobacteriota bacterium | reverse complement strand
CAGTGCATTAAAGGTGTGGAAGAACTCTTCCTGGGTACGTTCTTTTCCTGCAATGAACTGCACATCGTCGATCAGTAGTACGTCTATCGAACGATACCTTTCCCGGAAAAGGCGGGTCTTGTCATAACCGTATCGAATAGCGTTGATCAACTCGTTCATGAATCTCTCCAGGGAGAGATAGGCAACCTGTAAGTCAGGACGTAACGTTCTTATCGCATGACCGGTGGCTTGAATTAAGTGGGTCTTCCCCAAACCTACACCGCCGTAAAGATAGAGGGGATTATATGTCTGACCGGGAGACTCTGCGACGGCCTTGGCCGCGGCGTGCGCAAAGCGATTACATGAAGCGACGACAAAATTGGAAAAAGTGTACTTCTCGTTGAGAGCCGAAGGGATCGATTCCCCAGATTGACCGATTTGATCTCCCTCGTGTAAATCGATCGGTATGTGCTCGGCTGAGACAGATCCTGGAGCGCGCGGGGAACGTCCTGGGACATCTGCTTCGCGTTCGGATGCAATCCGAGTCAAAGACCACTCAATTTGATAATTCTCCAACGCGAGATCACGCAGCGACTGCTGAATCAGATCGCCGTAGTGCGTCACAACCCAATCTTTTACTACCGGGTTAGGCGCGGAAAACGTAAACACACGGTCAATGGGAGAGGCATCCACCGCTAGCGGCCGAAACCAAGTATCGAAAGTCTGTTTTGGTAATCTGCGCTCCAGTGTCGCGAGCAATAATCTTCCTGAAGGAATTTCTGAGACTTGCATGAAATTATTAGGTGTATACAGTAAAACAACGCCTGGCTTTGTTCCTGCGCGGCTAATCCTTAAGTGGAAAACAGACCGTAACACACGGAGAAGAGTGAGACAAGAAAAACAGACGCCAAAAATGGCCACATGGGAGAGGCGCCCCTTCTGGTTCCGAAACGGCGATTGGATTCGTCCGGTAGGTTAAACACCTTCGATGGGCCTCGCTCGGCTGAAGGTCAGACCCGGCACTACATTGTATAGAGTACTATTGCAAAGGCTATATTGCCGCCTGTGCAGTCAGATCGGTGTTGCGGGTAATCACAGTGAAGATGCGGTCAAGATCCGAGAGATCGTAGTATTCGATTTCAATCCGCCCTGGAGACCCGGGAACAATCCTCACTTGAGTAGCCAAGACGCGCCGGAGTTTTGTTTCGGCAGCTCGCATGTTTGGATCGTTGTGAGCCAGTGCGTTCTTAGGAGCACGGGGTGGTGCTTTCTGATCAAGATATTTCAGCCGCCGTTCGGTTTCTCGGACGGACCAGTTCTGACTTACGATCTTCTTGGCAAGCCGGCGTTGAATCATGGGATCTTGCACGCCGAGCAGGGCCCGCGCATGGCCGAACGAAATCTTCTCCGTCTCAATAAGATCCTGGATATCCGTTGGTAGTCGAAGTACGCGGAGATAGTTGGTAACAAATGTGCGATCCCGACCTACGCGCTGCGCAACTTCGTCCTGGGTGAGCCCGAGAGATTCGAT
>QHXL01000680.1:0-1172 GCA_003222935.1 Acidobacteriota bacterium | reverse complement strand
GGTTGAGTTCTGCTCGTTGAATGTTTTCTATAATCGCTAGTTCCAGCAGTTTGTCGTCGGGGATTTCGCGGACAATGCTAGGAACACGCGTCAATCCAGCCAGTTGGGCCGCCCGCCACCTGCGTTCGCCGGCGACCAACTCGAAGAGTCCGCCGACAGGACGAACAAGCAGGGGTTGGATTACACCAGTTGTTCGAATTGATTGGGCAAGCTCTTCGAGTTTTGCCTGGTCGAAGGTCGTTCTGGGCTGTTGCTGCCCGGGTCTAATCAGGTCGACTTCGATCTCCCGAACTTCGTCATTGGCCGCCAACTGCGGTCCGGTTGAGATCAGGGCGCTCAAGCCTCTGCCCAATGGTCGCTTGTTCATGTTCTAGAATCTCCTCTGCTAGTTGCAGATAAGCTTCGGCGCCGCGCGAACGCGGGTCGTACTGCATGATTGGTTGCCCATAACTTGGGGCCTCGGCCAGACGCACATTACGGGGAATGGCGGTCTTGAAGACTAAGCCGCTATAAAAACTCCGTAAGTCAGCCGCCACGGCGGGGGCCAGGTTGGTTCTTTCGTCGTACATTGTGAGCAAGAGGCCCTCAACCTTTAAGAGCGGGTTCACCGCCCGCCGCAATCGCGAAAGCGTGTTGAAGAGCTCGGAAACACCCTCCAGCGCGTAGTATTCACACTGCACCGGAACCAGGAGCGAATCGGCCGCGGCGAGCGCATTCAATGTCAGGAGGTTCAACGCCGGTGGGCAATCAAGAATGATGAAGTCGTAACCTTCCTTTATCGGGGCGATCGCCTCTCGCAGAACGATGTCTCGATTCGGGGTGTCGATTAATTCAATTTCCGCGCCAGCGAGGTTTCGGTCAGAGGGAACGACGCTGAAACCAAAGGCTGTAGGTTGAACCATAGTGCTGAGCGGTTGGTGTAATACGAGCGCGTGATACGTTGTCCGACGCTGGGTTGCGCGGTCGATTCCCACCCCGGAAGTCGCATTGGCCTGAGGATCTACGTCCACGAGGAGAACTGATTTGTGAATTTTGGCGAGAGCAGCGGCAAGGTTGACGGCAGTAGTAGTCTTACCGACACCGCCTTTCTGGTTTGCGATGGCAAGGACTTTTCCCATCACGCGTTCACCGGACAGTAGCACAATCGGAAACTGAGTGCCACTGGTTTCCCG